>JAFZLE010000152.1 GCA_017551645.1 Clostridia bacterium
CGCGGCAGCCTGCTTGTGTTTTGAAACAGCTTTTTATTTCTTTATCGGTTTGTATTCAACTTCGGTCCTGATCGTTTCCGGGCGCTCTTCCAGCAGCTTGGGATTGTTTATATACTTCATGAAGCAGCCGCATGCCATGGCGTAGCTGGCGCCGCCGCAGATGCGCTCGTCGGTGTTCACGCCCAGCGGGATCACGGTCTTGGCCTTTATGCCGTCCTTGGTGTTTATGTACTGCTTCTCGAACTTGCCCATGGCCAGGAACACGGAGGTGTTGCCGAAGTTGTACAGGTGGTGGTACATGCCGGGCAGGCCGATGGAGGCCAGGTTGGTTATGAACATGGAGCAGTGGAAGGGGGACAGGTCGTACAGCCAGCCGGGCAGCAGGCCGTAACGGTCCAGCACCCGGGCCAGGAACACCACGAATTTGACCAGGGGGCGTATCTTTACGATCTTGCCCGCGAAGTCGCTGGTGCCGTCGGCGGCGTCGTTGGCGGCGGGAGCGACCATCCTGGCGACCTCCTGCGCCACTTCGTCTATGGTGGCGTCTGGAGCGAAGTGCATCTTTATGGTGTCCTCGTCCAGGCTGTCACGGTCCTTGGCATTTTTGAGCACGGTCAGGCTGACCACTATCTGGTTCCTGGCGAAGATCTGACGGTTCATGACGAAGCGGTTGACCTCGGGATACTGGCTCACCGTGCGTACGTAGGCGGCGATGATCAGGTCCATAAAGGTGATCTTCACGCCCTGCTTGGAGCGGGTGCGGATGTAGTCCGCCATCGGCTCGTAATCTATATTGACGGTGATCTGGTTGGACGCGTCGTTGCGCGCGGTCATTATGTAGGGAGTGAACTGGATAATGGGGTCGATATTGCTTAGCCGCCTGCCGTCGGCGCGTCTTCCGAACATACTCGTCATCTCCAATGTGTTTTTGAGTATTTTATCACATGTATAAGGCTTTTACAAGAATAAAAATTTGTTTTCCCGTGTGCAAACGGGTGAAATGTGTGGTATAATCATACGGGAAATACTGACGACCCCGCGGGGCGGGAGCTGGGAGAAACAATGGAACAGGACAGGCTGACGGAAACGGTCGTTGCCCGTGAGGAAATATATAACGGCAAGATACTGCACGTCCAGAAATGGACGGTCGAGTTACCCGACGGAGGCACTTCCTTCAGGGAGGTCGTGCTGCACAGGGGCGCCGCGGCGGTGGTGCCGGTGGACGGCGAAGGCAATGTGTACATGGTAAGGCAGTACCGCTGCGCACTGGGCAGGCTCACGCTGGAGATCCCTGCCGGAAAGCTGGACTTTGACGGCGAGGACAGGCTCGTCTGCGCGAAGCGCGAGCTTAAAGAGGAGACGGGCTTTACTGCCCGGAACTGGGAAAAACTGACTGACCTGGCCACCACGCCCGGCTTTACCAACGAGCTGATAGGCGTTTATCTGGCCACGGGGCTGGAAAAAGGCGAAGTCAGTCCCGACGAGGACGAGTTTATAGACATGGTCAGGCTGCCCTTTTCCGAAGCTTTGCGGCTGGTCACCGAGGGCAGCATAAGCGACTCCAAAACGATAGTCGGCCTGCTGCTGGCGAAGGAAAGGCTGAGCTGAAACCGATATGTACGTAAAAGCGCTGTGTGAATGGTTTTTGACGGACGGCATATACCCGCCCGTCAGGCTTGACGCACCTGAAAACATAGAGGACGCGCTGACCGAAGCGGGAGTGCTCCAGGCAGAACTGCCCCTGGAGGAACGCTGCCGCAACGAATGGATCTACAGAAGAACGTGGCGGTATGTGACCCAGTTCACCCTGCCGGAGACCGAAAAAAGGGTGTTCATACGCCTGAACAGGCTCATGGGCCGCTGGAGGCTGATAGTCAACGGCGCCCTTGCCGCGGAAGGCACGGACAGCTGGTGCGAGGCTGAGATCACCCGCCTGCTGGGCGTACCCAATTACGTTCAGATAGAATTCCCGCCGGACGAGAGCTTTTCCCTGTTCCCGAAGGCGGGCTTCACGGGAAGCCTGCTGTGGAACGGGACGGGCAGGGGCGTGATAAAAGATTTCCGTGCCATGCCCGCGGATAACGGAGAAACAGGCTTCATGTGCGCCGCTGACGTTAGCGCGCCGGGACGGGCAAAGTTCGTTTTCCGGCTCAGGAACAGCCTGGGGGAATTCACGGAAGAGCTGGAAGAGAAGCTCGCCGCGGGCTATACCCCCATAAAGGACCGGATATTCGCCGGGAAACTGGCCAAGGGAGAGATAAACAAACTCAGCGCGCACCTGTTTTTTGAGGGCGAGGACAGCGACACGCGGGAAACGGAGATCTATATACCCGCGGGCGAGATGCCCCGGAAAGGCGTCGTGTGCCTGAACGAAGAGGATTTTGAGCTGGCCCGCGCCCTGGGCGCGCAGACCGCGTATACCCGGGATTCCCTGGCGGACGACGCGTTCATACGCCGCGCGGCCAGGTATTCCCTGTTTGCCGCGGAGGCGGAAGACGAGGCGGGCGGCGCCCTGCCCGAAGCCATGAGCAACCCGGACGAAGTGGCGCGTATCTGCCCGGATGAGCGCACGCTGGAAGACGACGTGATATGGAAGCTTTCCGAGTCGGACCGCGCCTGTTTCGACGGGGCAGGCGGCTGCGGGGAGGAACTGAGCGAAACGATTGCGCTGAGCCGCTACAACCAGGCGCTGGCGCTCAGGGATGCGGCGCTGGATGCCCGCCTGCGGGGCTGTGCTTTTACGCTGGAAGGGATGATAAGCGGCGAAAACCGCCTGTCTTCACCGGCGCTGATCGATTTTGACGGGATTAAGCGCCCCGCGTTCTGCGCGCTCAGGGACGCCTGGCAGAAAGAGTACGCTTTCTGCCGGCTGCCTGAAGACCTGCCCGAGGAAGGCATATTCACGGTAAAGGCGTACTATGTGACGGACTGCCCCGCCGAAAGCCCCAGGGCGGTGAGCGTGAGCGTGTACGACATAAACGGCCGGGAGGTATTCTTTACCACCTTTGCCGCCACGGTGTCCGGCTGCGTGGGAAGCTTCGTGCTGGAAATGCCCTCTGACGGAGTGGTGCTGATCCGCACGCGCCTGAGCGACAGGGGAGAGGAGCTTTCCGTAAACGACCTCGCGGCGTTCATGCCTGACCGGGGGATCGGGGACCTGGGAGAAGCCCGGCTGTTTTATGACGGCGAGACCCTGGTGAACGATTCTGACACTCTGGCGGTGGGCGTGTGTGTCGGCGAAGCGGGCTATTTCGGCTGCCTGCTGCCGGGCGAGGGCGTTTCGGGCCGCGAAACAGACCTTAACGCCGTTGAAGGCCTGAACATATCTTTTTAGCTGATTATCTGTTATTGGCTTAATCGGGCTCATCAACGGCTCCGATGCAAAGGATGCGGCAAGACTTAAGAAGGAAGTATTAATCAGATGTTCTCATCCGGTCTGTTCGACCATATGCCGGTACTTGAAACCGAACGTCTCGTGCTGAGGCGGCTGGAAATGGGAGACGCGCAGGATATATACGATTACGGGAAAGACCCTCTGGTGGCAAAGCACGTGCTGTGGGACGCCTATACATCCGTGAGCGAAGCCAGGGCGTACATTAAATACATGCTGCGCAAATACCGGGCGGGTGAGCCCTCCAGCTGGGGCATAGAAGAAAAGGCCACGGGCCGGATCATAGGCACGATAGGCTATATGTGGTACCAGAAGGACAACAACGCCGCGGAGGTGGGCTACTCCCTGTCCCGCGACCGCTGGAACAGGGGCTACATGACCGAGGCGCTCAAAGCGGTGATAGACTATTCCTTCAGGGACCTGGCCATAAACAGGCTGGAGGCGCAGCACGAGGTGGAGAACCCCGCCTCGGGCGCGGTGATGGCCAAATGCGGCATGGCGAAGGAAGGCACGCTGCGCAGCCGCCTCTACAATAAGGGCCGGTACGTGGACGTGGAACTGTATTCGATACTGCGCAAGGATTACATATCAAAAGTAAAGCATAAATAAATGAGGAGGAACACGATGAAGCAGGAGCTTATCCAAAAGGGCTTTGAGTACGCCAAAGAGGTCTACGCGGCCCAGGGCGTGGACGTGGAAAAGGCCATGGAGCAGGCCGCGAAGTTCGCTATTTCCCTGCACTGCTGGCAGGGGGACGACGTTATAGGCCTTGAGAGCGAGGCAGGCGGCACTTCCGGCGGCATACAGACCACCGGCAACTACCCCGGCAGGGCCAGGAGCGGCGACGAGCTCAGGCAGGACTTTCTTAAAGCCATCAGCCTTATCCCCGGCAAAAAGAAGCTGAACCTGCATGCCAGCTACGCGGAACTGCACGGCCGCAAAAAGGACAGGGACGCCTACACCAAAGAGGATTTCGCCGACTGGATGGCGTTTTCCAGGGAGAACAAGCTGCCCTTGGACTTTAACCCCACCTACTTCGGGCATCCCTTCGTGGCGGACGGTTTCTCCCTTTCTTCCCGTGACGAGAAACACCGCAGATTCTGGATCGAGCACGGCAAGCGCTGCCGCGAGATAGGCGAAGCGTTCGGCAAGGCTCAGGGCGAAAGCTGCGTCATCAACTTCTGGATGCCCGACGGCTACAAGGACACTCCCGCGGACACTGACACCCCACGCCGCCTGATGAGGGAAGCGCTGGACGAGATATTCGAGAGCACCAAAGCTATCGGCGCTCCCGACGTGCTGGACGCGGTGGAAAGCAAGCTGTTCGGAATCGGCGTTGAAAGCTACACCGTGGGCTCCGGCGAGTTCATGCTGGGCTATGCCGTGTCCAGGGGCAAGCTGCTCACGCTGGATACCGGCCATTTCCATCCCACCGAGCAGGTGAGCGACAAGCTTTCCGCTGTCATGCAGTACCTGCCCAAGATCCTGCTGCACATCTCCCGCCCTGTGCGCTGGGACAGCGACCACGTTGTGAGCTGGGACCAGGAGACCAGCCGAATATTCAACGAGATAATCGCCAACGGCTACGAAGACCGTGTGCTGTGCGCGCTGGACTACTTCGACGCCTCCATAAACCGCGTGGCGGCCTGGGTCATCGGCGTGAGGAATGCCCAGAAGGCGATCCTGTCCGCGTACCTCACCAACCACGCCAAGCTGCGCAAAGCCGAAGTGGAAGGAGACTTCACTTCCCGCCTGGCGCTGCAGGAGGACTACAAGGCGCTGCCTTTCGGCCCCGTATGGGATATGTACTGCTTAAAGCAGGGCGTGCCCGTGGAGAACGAGTGGCTTGACATCGTGAAGCAGTACGAAAAAGACGTGCTCAGCAAGAGATAGACATTATGCATTTTGCCGGAGGGGGAGCTGCCGCTCCCTCTCCATTTTTCTGCGTGAACGTATCGCGCAGTGCTTTATGGTGCAGGCGCAGTTTGCCGTTAAGCTTGCCAAAGCGGCGGGCAAGGTGATATAATCAGAAAAAAGCCACAGGATGTGCAGACGCATGAAGTTTTATTTTATAACCCATCCCAGCCGCGAGGACGCGAAACGCCTGGCCCAAACGCTGTCCGATTACGTATATATGCAGGGCTGTGTGCTGTCGAAGGCCCCTGATGAGGCGGACGTATGCGTCGCCATAGGCGGGGACGGCACCGTGGTGTCGGCGGCGGAAGAGTGCTCCTGCCCGATACTGGGCATAAACGCGGGGCATGTGGGATACCTGGCGACCGTGGAGCAGGACGGCGCGCTCAAAGCCATGGACGCGCTTATGGAAGGCAGGTACCGCCTGCAAAAGCGCATGCGCCTGGACTGCGCCGCAGAGGGAGAGGCGCCCGTTACCGCGCTGAACGAGGCCGCGCTGCTCAAACCCGACGCGGGCGCCATCCGCTTTGTGGTAAAGGTGGACGGCAGGGAGCTCAAAAGCTATACCGCCGACGGCATCATCGCCGCGACCCCCACGGGCTCCACGGGCTATTCCCTGTCCGCGGGCGGGCCGATAGTGGACCCGGCGGCGGAAAACATAATCCTTACGCCCATAGCCGCGCATACGCTGCTGAGCCGGCCCATAATACTGTCTCCCGAAAGCGTGGTGGAGCTTGCGTGCGAGCGCGACGCTCTGGTGGTGACGGACGGCTGCCAGCGCCCGCTGCCCGCGGGCACGGCGTACACGATAAGGCGCTCCGCGTCCTTCACGCGCTTTGTCACGCTGGAGGAGGAAAGCTTCGTCGCCCGCATCGCAAGGAAACTGGTGTAAAAGCGCTGAACACAAAGGGTAAAGCATATAATAAACGCCCTGCCGCGAAACAGCGGCAGGGCGTTTGCCGTCCGGCTCAGTCTACGTTCTCGAAAAAGTCGTTCTTGTTAACGTCCGGGCCCACGGAGGTGTAGTACAGGCCGTATTTGGAGTTGTTCCAGCGCCGGTTGTACTCGTCATAATCACAGCCGAACCACTGGGAGTAGTGCTTGGAATACGCGAGTTTGGAAACTTGCGTGGCGGTCAGCCCCAGGTAGTTCTTCATGGGCTGCGCGTATACGTCCATTGTCAGCTCGTTTTCCTCATACAGGTGTATGTAGAGCTTTTTGGTCTCCCAGGTGCCGTATTTTTCCAGGCTCTCAGGGCAGCATTCCGGGTCGGCCGCCATTTCCACAGCCGTGCGTACAGCCAGGGAAGTCAGCTGGTGCTGCAGGTGGCCGTACTCGCCGTTTATGTCCTGAGTCACGATCACTTCGGGCTTATAGTGGCGTATCAGCTCGGTGACTTCGTCATACAGCGCTTCGCCGCCCCATACGTACAGGGCGTGGGCCATATTGGGGCAGTGGCCGTCCTTGTGGTTCAGGAAGATGGGGTGGTACTTTACGCCGCACCAGTTGAGGCCGTTCAACGCCTCGATTATCCTTCTGAAAGAGGTGGTGCTGTACATACAGCGGGCCATGTAGACCACGCACACGGTCTTGCCCTGCTCCGCGTAATAGGGGATGGTGCCGCCCAAAAACAGCAGCTCGTCGTCCTGGTGAGTGGAGAACACCATAAGGTCCACTTTTTCGGGCATTTCCTCAAACAGCAGCGCAGAAGGGGAGACCTGGTCCTTTTCCAGCACGTAGAGCTCGCCAAGGCGGCTGTTGGGGCTTCCGCAGTAGAGGCTCAGCCGGCGCGCGTTTTCGTCTATGGCGTAATTCAGCGCCACCATGCCCTTGGGGTTCTTATCCTCGGTCTCGCTTATTATGCTGCCGTTGCCGTCGTACTGTGTCAGGCGCAGATCGGTGGGCGCGTAGCACCACTCGGTGCAAAGGTAGGCGGCGCTCCTGCCTTCCGGAAGGGTTATGTTCAGGGTGTACGGGTTGGCGGGAGTAGTGTAGGTGTCTATGTTGTTGTCGCTTAAGAAACCGAAGGCGGTCACACGGGCGTCGGTCGAGAACACGCAGTCCGCGTTCATGTTTTTGATCACGGGAAAGCCGTTGCCCAGCACGTGGGATATGAACTCCCGGGAGGCGGTGTTGCCTGTGGAGTCGGAGACCGTCACGGTAAACGTGTATTCCCCGGGCTTGATCTGCGGCGCGATGAGCCCCTTGAATCTGGAGGCGCTGAAGGTGAATATGCCGTCCGAGACGTTGAACGTATAGGTGTTGCTGAACACCTCTTTCAGCTGCCGGATATCGTACATGGTAAGGGTGACGCTTTTCATGGGAGATACGCATTTTATCTCGCCGGAAAGGGTGTTTACGCTTTTCGAATCCAGCAGGAAGGGGAAGCTGAGCTCGTCCATGTCTATCAGCGTCAGCGTTCTGCCCTCGGCCAGCGCGAACATGGGCGCCAGCAGGCTCAAAGCCAGCAAAAACGCGAAGATCTTTCTCATTACCGCATGCCTCCAAAGCCGTTTAAGTACAACAAAAAGGGGGTAAAATGCCCCCGTTTTTGTAATATGCGAAGTGCTGTAAGCTTAGGCCTGAGCCTGCTTGTTGAGCTGCTTGGCCAGACGGCTCTTTTTGCGGTTGGCGGCGTTCTTGTGGATGACGCCCTTGGATGCGGCCTTGTCTACCGCGCCCTGGGTGGCGGAGAGCACCTTGATATCGGCGCTGCCGTCGGCGATGGCGTCGTCAAACTTGCGCAGCTGGGTCTTCATCTGGCTCTTGACCATGCGGTTGCGCAGATTCTTCTTGTCGGATACCTTTACACGCTTGATAGCGGACTTGATGTTAGGCAAAGTAGTTTCACTCCCTGTGTAAAATTAGCTTGTGTATTATATCACCTGCGCCGGGGGAAGCGCAAGGAAATAATTGGTTAAATTTATTTTGCCATCTCCACGGCGCGGGTCTCGCGGATCACGTTGACCTTGATCTGGCCCGGATACTCCATTTCGGCTTCTATGCGCTTGCAGATCTCCTTGGCCAGCACCAGTGTGCCTGCGTCGTTGATGTCTTCGGGCTTGACCATGACCCTGACCTCGCGGCCGGACTGTATGGCGAAGCTCTTTTCCACGCCCTGGAAGGAGTTGGCGATCTCTTCCAGTTTTTCGAGGCGCTGGATGTAGTTTTCCAGGCTCTCGCGCCGGGCGCCGGGACGGGCCGCGCTGATGGCGTCCGCCGCCTGCACCAGCACCGCTTCCACGCTCTGGGGCTCCACGTCCCCGTGGTGGGCGAGGATGCAGTTGACTACGGCTTCGCTTTCGTGATACTTGCGGGCGAGCTCGCCGCCTATGGTGACGTGGGTGCCCTCGACCTCGTGGTCGATGGCCTTGCCTATGTCGTGCAGCAGGCCGCCGCGCTTTGCGAGCTGAACGTCCGCGCCCAGTTCCGCCGCCATGACGCCCGCAAGGTGGCTGACTTCGATGGAGTGCTTGAGCACGTTCTGGCCGTAGCTGGTACGATACTTCATGCGGCCCAGCAGCATCACCAGTTCCCTGTGCAGGGAATGCTGGTTGGTCTCGAACACCGCGTTCTCGCCGGCTTCGCGGATCTGGTTGTCCACTTCGCGCTTGGCCTTTTCCACCAGTTCCTCTATGCGGGCGGGATGGATGCGCCCGTCCATGATCAGCTTTTCCAGCGCCACGCGGGCGATCTCGCGCCGCACGGGGTCGAAGCCGGAAATGATCACCGCTTCGGGGGTGTCGTCGATTATCAGGTCTACGCCGGTGGCGGTCTCGAGGGCACGGATGTTGCGGCCTTCACGGCCGAGTATGCGGCCCTTCATGTCGTCGTTGGGCAGCGCCACTACGCTTACGGTGGTCTCAGCCACGTGGTCGGCGGCGCACTTCTGTATGGCGAGGGAAATGATGTTGCGGGCCTTCTTGTCCGCTTCGTCCTTGGCTTTGGCCTCTATGTCCCTTACCATGACCGCCGCGTCGTGGTAGGCATCCTTCTGGACCCGCTGGATGATTATCTGACGGGCCTCGTCCATGGTCATGTTGCTTATGCGTTCCAGTTCGCCCGCCTGCCTGCTTTTGAGCGCCTCGGCCTCGGCTTCGAGCTTCTCCGCCTCGCGGTACTTGTTGTTGAGGCTCTCCTCACGGGCCTCCACCGCGTCGTACTTCTTCTCGAGGGCTTCCTCCCTCTGATTCACGCGCCTCTCCAGGCGGGTGACCTCGTTGCGTCTGTCCTTGACCTCCCGGTCAAGCTCGTCTTTGAGGGAAAGGATCTCTTCCTTGGTTGCCAGTATCTGTTCCTTGCGGTACTCGTCCGCTTTGGCCTTGACTTCTTCGGACTTGCGAACGGCTTCCTGCAGCTGCTCTTCGGCAAATTTTTCACTGCGGCCGATCTTGGTTTCGATGAGATTTCTGCGATATTTATAGCCGCCCAGCGCGCCTATACCCAGGCCGGACACCGCGGCGATTATACCTATTAAAACGTCGCTCAAAACCCGCTTTTCCTCCTTTCAAAAATGTGTTTGCTCAGTAAATGACGCATGTATTCGCAGGGTACAATACCCCATTTGAACAATATCCAATTTATTTTATACAAAACGCGCGCTTTTGTCAATTAAAGCAATGACAAAAGACCGTAATTTTATTATTAAGTTTATAACATGCGAAAAATGACGGCTCGAATCCAATATGAATTATACTGAATGAAAAACTTGCAAATAGTCCGTGAATTATTTAAGAATTGGTAAAATATGAATTTTTACGAATTACGGTATTGCATTATCCTTTCGCGTGTGGCATAATAGCGCCAATCGATACACCCGCAGGAGGAAACACCATGCCGCTTTGCCTGTCCGATAAATGCCTGAATATCAGCCCTTCCGTCACCCTGACCATAGATTCCCGCGCCAAACAGTTAAGGGCGCTGGGGCTTGACGTGATAGGTTTCGGAGCCGGAGAGCCCGACTTCGATACGCCCGACTACGTCAAGCAGGCGGCCAAGGACGCGCTGGACGCGGGGCAGACCCGTTATACCCCGGTGGCCGGCACGGCGGAGCTCAAGGAGGAGATACAGCACAAACTGGAGAGGGACAATTCCCTGGAGTACGAGCTGAGCGAGATAATCGTGTCTACCGGCGCCAAACAGAGCCTGTTCAACGCCATAAGCGCGCTGGTGAACCCCGGGGACGAGGTGCTTCTGCCCGCGCCCTGCTGGGTCAGCTATCCCGAGATGATACGCGCCTGCGGAGGCGTGCCCGTGTTCGTGAAGGGCCGCAGCGAGGACGACTTCATACCCACTGCCGACCAGATAGAGAAGCATGTAAACGAGAAGACCAAGGCCATCATACTCAATTCTCCCTGCAACCCCACCGGCGCGGTGTGGGATCTGAGGCAGCTGACCGCTCTGGCGGAGATAGCCGTAAGGCGGGGCTTCTACGTGATCTCCGACGAGATCTACGAAAAACTGGTTTACGACGGCACGAAGCATATTTCCATCGCCGCCCTGGGTGAGGACATAAAAAAGCAGACCATAGTCATCAACGGCCTGAGCAAATCCTACGCCATGACAGGCTGGAGGGTCGGCTATGCCGCCGCCCCCGCGGAGATCGTAAAAGCCATGACCGCGTTCCAGAGCCATACCACATCCAACTGCAACTCCATAGCCCAGCACGCCGCCGCCGTGGCGCTCACCAACGGCGAAAAGTTCATGAGGGAAAGCTGCGTGGAGTTCGACTTCAGGCGCAGGCTCATGCACGAGGCGCTCAGCGCCATACCGGGGCTGTCCTGCCGCCTGCCCAAAGGCGCGTTCTACATGATGCTGGATATATCGGGCTGCATAGGCAAGCGCCTGAACGGGGAAGAGATCACCGGCAGCGAATCATTTGCCCGCCTCCTTCTGGAAGACAAGCGGGTCGCCGCGGTGCCCGCCAGGGCTTTCGGCGACGATAACTACCTGCGCCTGAGCTACGCCGTGAAGCGTGAAAAGATCACGGAAGGCGCGAAGCGGATCGCCGAGTTCGTGGCGGAACTGAAATAGGACAGAATAAGCCGCTTCGGCGGGATACATAAGGGAACGGGACGCGTTATATGCGCCCCGTTCTTTGTTTGTAAGCGCGGCCTGGATCTTTTTTGAAAAAACCTCTTGACAAGTTAGCGGCAGGTAACTATAATACGCAGTTGTTAGCCTGAACTAACAAATTGCGGGAACGCGTTCATATACGGTTCCGGCTGCGAAGGAGGGAGCGTATGATGCCGCTGACATTGGCTGAGACGGGCGAGGAGCAGATAATCAGGAAGGTAGGCGGCTCCCAGGAGCTCAAACAGCATCTGGGGGATATGGGAGTCGTGCCCGGGGGGAGCATCACGGTGGTCAGCACCATCGGAGGCAATGTCATAGTCAGGATAAAGGAATCCCGCATCGCCATCAGCAAAGAGATGGCGCAGAAGATCATGATTTGAAAAGAGGAGGGACCGCAATGACAACCAATCTCAGGGAAGTGAAAGTGGGGCAGACCTGCACGGTGAAAAAGCTCCATGGCGAAGGTGCGGTGAAGCGGCGCATAATGGATATGGGCCTGACCAAGGGCGTGGAGGTATACGTCCGCAAGGTGGCGCCCCTGGGCGACCCCATGGAGCTGACAGTCCGCGGTTATGAGCTGAGCATCCGCAAGGTCGACGCGGAGATGGTCGAAGTTGAATTATAAGCCCTTTTAATTATGCTATCATGTTAGTTAGAGCTAACAACAGAAGGAGAGGATAGAATGGAGATCAGGATCGCCCTGGCGGGAAACCCGAACAGCGGCAAGACCACACTGTTCAACGCCCTGACCGGTTCCAACCAGTACGTGGGCAACTGGCCCGGCGTAACTGTGGAGAAAAAGGAAGGAAAACTCAAAAAGCACCCGGAAGTGACCGTTATCGATCTGCCCGGCATATATTCCCTGTCCCCGTACACGCTGGAAGAGGTGGTGGCGAGGAACTATCTTACCGACAACCGCCCCGACGCGATACTCAACATAGTTGACGGCACGAACCTGGAGCGCAACCTCTACCTGACCACTCAGCTTACCGAGCTGGGCATACCGGTGGTGGTCGCCGTAAACATGATGGACCTGGTAAAAAAGAACGGCGACAGCATCAATATTAAAGAGCTGTCCCGCCAGCTGGGCTGCAGTGTGCTGGAGATATCAGCGCTCAAAGGCGACGGTATAGCTAAGGCCGCAGAGGCTGCCGTGGAAGCGGCAAAAGGCGGCAGGACCGTGCCGCAGCACAAGTTCTCCGGCCCCGTGGACCACGCCCTGGCGCATATAGAGGAAGCCGCGCTCCACGGTCTGCCCGAGGAAAAGCAGCGCTGGTACGCCGTCAAGATCTTCGAGCGGGACGAAAAGGTGCTGGAAAAGCTCAACATAGATAAAGACGTGATGGAGCACATCGAAAAGGACATCGCGGCGGCGGAGAAAGAGCTGGACGACGACGCCGAGAGCATCATAACCAACGAGCGCTATGTGTACATAGCGCAGATGCTCAAGGGCATTTACAAAAAGAAGGGCGCTCACAGGCTGAGCTCTTCCGACAGGATCGACAAGATCGTCACCAACCGCATACTTGCGCTGCCCATTTTCGCGGTGATCATGTATCTGGTGTACGCCCTGTCCATGGGCAAACCCATCGGCGACGGTGGGTTCGCCATAGGCACTTTCCTGACCGACTGGACCAACGACGTGTTCGGCGGCGCCTGGCTGGTGGCCGGCTCCCGGTCCCTGCTGGAAAGCTGGGGCGTGGCGGGCTGGCTGGTGGGCCTGATCTCCGACGGTATCTGCGCGGGCGTAGGCTCGGTGCTGGGCTTCGTGCCCCAGATGCTGGTGCTGTTCCTGCTGCTGGCAATACTTGAAGACTGCGGCTACATGGCGCGCATTGCCTTCATAATGGACCGAATCTTCCGCAAGTTCGGTCTTTCCGGCAAAAGCTTCATCCCCATGCTGGTGGGCACGGGCTGCGGAGTCCCCGGCGTAATGGCTTCAAGGACCATAGAGAACGAGCGCGACCGCCGCATGACCATAATGACCACCTGCTTTATTCCCTGCGGCGCGAAAATGCCCATCATAGGCCTTATCGCGGGCGCGCTATTCGGAGGCAGCACCTGGATCGCGGTCAGCGCCTACTTTATCGGCGTGGCTGCCATAATAGTATCCGGCGTGATGCTTAAAAAGACCAAACTGTTCACGGGCGATCCCGCACCCTTCGTTATGGAGCTGCCTGCTTACCACGCGCCCAGCGTCGGCAACGTGCTGCGCAGCATGTGGGAAAGGGGCTGGAGCTTCATAAAGCGCGCGGGCACCGTGATACTGCTGAGCTCCATCATCATCTGGGCGCTCAGCAGCCTGGGCAGCGTGAACGGGAGATTCGGCATGGTGGACGAGCTCTACGAAAACGAGGACCTGGTCACGGAAGCGTATGTGGAGCAGGTGGCGGACCGCATGGGCATCGAGCCTGACGAGGTCACGCCCATGGACGACTCCATACTTGCGGACGTAGGCAATTCGGTGAGCTTCGTGTTCAAGCCCCTGGGCTTTGGCAGCTGGAGGCCCACCGTGGCGACCGTTACGGGCCTGGTGGCCAAGGAGGAAGTCGTAAGCACCTTCGGCGTATTGTATAAC
>JAFZLE010000153.1 GCA_017551645.1 Clostridia bacterium
GACTGCTGAGCGAACACGGGCATTACGTCGTACTTGCTTATCACTTTTATATGTCCCGGCGTAGCTATGCCCAGCCTGTCGCCCAGACCGAAGCTGCGTTCTTCGCCCAAAACACGCCTGGGGGCGGTAAACGGGAACAGTTTGCGCAGCTTGCAAGCGGTCTCATGGTCAAGCTCAAATACGTTTACTCCTTCGGCACCGCCGAAATAGGGTCTGCCTTCGCATACCAGCACGTCTTTATCTCCGGCGTCCGCCATATAGACGGTTGCCCCTTCCAGACTGTGCACCGAACTCTGATATCTGTTCATTCTAAGTTTCTCCTGTTTTTTTGTTCTATTATAGCACAGCTGTTGCGAAATTAAAAGCATCCCCCTCCGAAATGCGTAAATTTAGGCAAAACAGCTTGCAAATAATCCGCAAAATGGTATAATGATTAATATGAGATTTTATGTGTATCTTTAAGGAGCATAAATGTCAAATAAGACTCTCTCCCCTGCCCAGCAGGAAAAGGAAAAGGAGCGTAAGACCCGTTCCCGCATTCGCCGCAAATGGCACTGGGGCACTTTCAGGCATGTTCTGGTCATATTTCTGACTTTTATAGCCGCCATCGTCGCCGTGCTCGTTATGGTCCTTGGACAATTTTTCAACGGTCCGTCCGAATCCGCCAGCGATATGCTAACGCAGCTGTTTCACCAGACCAGCGCCATGAAATTCGTGCCCTATCTTTACCTGTGGGAAAACGTCGCCCCAGCGCTTGACAGGGGCAGCGTGCTCAGCGTCGACCAGGTCACGGATACCTCTCTTGTAAACGTCGCCGCCAGGGCTCCCAAAGACTATGTGGCCCCCGGCGAGGAAGAAGAAGTATTTGACGAAAACGGCATACGCCTTGTTGAAGTCAAAGGTGCGACTTACCACGGCTACATGATGGTGGTGCGCGATCCCTCCAAAGTCAAATTGGGCACCTGCGCCGCCCAGTTCTCCAACGAAAAATCCGGAAAACGCGTGGACGAGATCATGCGCGATTACGGCGCCATAGCCTGTATGAACGCCGGCGCGTTCTCAGACCCGAACGGACAGGGAAAGGGCGGAATGGCTGAAGGCCTTGTGGTCTCCGGCGGCAAGATAATGCACCACGCCAGCGGCTCGTACAAGTATGTGGCAGGGTTTGACAACAACGACATACTCCACGTCGGCATAATAAAAGACGCGGACGTCAAGAAACTGGGGCTCAGGGACGCCTGCGCTTTCGGTCCCGCCCTTATCGTCAACGGGAAGTCTTCCGTCTCCAACGACAAGGGCCTCCAGCCTCGCAGCGTGATCGGTCAGAGGGCGGACGGCGCCGTACTGCTGCTGGTCGTTGACGGCAGGCAGTCCAATTCCATGGGCGCTACATATGAGGACGTTATAAACGTAATGCTGGACTTCGGCGCCGTCAACGCCTGCAACATGGACGGCGGCAGCTCCACCATAATGTACTACGGCGACAAAAAGATAAACGAAGGCATGGCAATCTCCGTATCAAGGCCCATGCCTACCGCCTGGATAGTATTCAAATAAGGGGCTAAACGATGGCAAAAAAACATAAATATACAAAATACACCCGTGCGCATCTGACTCTCAGGAACCTTCGTTTCTGGCTGTTCTGGTGCGTGCTCATAGTGCTTATAGTTTTGGGCATGATCGAAATACACAAGTATTTTGACGAGAAGCTTACCCAGTACGAAGCTGCCCAGTACAAGTATGTAGCAGAAGAGACCGCCAAGATCTTTACCGAAAAGCGGTTCAACGAACTCTACGAGTATGAAGCTCACAAAGACGAAGAGTATATCGAGACACGCGAGGATTACGACAACTACATTCGTGAGCTCGCCGGCAACGCGGAGATCGAGTATACCCGCATTTCTTCCGAATCCTCTCACGAGATACGTTACATAGTGACCGCGGACGGGAAAAAGTTCGGCGAGTTCACGCTTGAGAAGACCGGCGAGACATACACGTTTGAGGTCATTCCCCTGATCGGTTATTCCTTTGGCTGCGACATCTACAAGCCCGGGCAGATCTACATAGACACGCTTCGTCCCGTGACGTACGATTACATCATCCCCTCCAACGCCAGCATATACGTAAACGGCAATAAGGTCGGCGACGAGTATATCGTGGGCACGCCCCAGAAGATGTTCTTTGAAGGCCATCTGCCTTCCGGTCAGGAAGCGTACAAGCTCGTATCATACCGTTTCAACTGCGCGCTGGGCACTCCTGAGATAAGCGTTATCGGAGCCGACGGGCGTACCGTCGCCCTTAACGAGATAGGTCAGGATACCTATGCCTATCAGTTCAGTTACAGCGACGAACTGCTCAAGCCCCAGTATGAGACCGGCGTGCGCAATTTCTTTGAGACCTATTGTAAGTTTACGAGCCAGTCCACAACGAAAGCCAAGCTTACCGACCTTATTCTCAAGGGCTCCAGGGCGCTGG
This sequence comes from Clostridia bacterium, assembly GCA_017551645.1. GTDB lineage: Bacteria > Bacillota > Clostridia > Christensenellales > Aristaeellaceae > RUG14130. Next base: position 2,476 of record JAFZLE010000153.1, read on the forward strand.
ATTACATAAACAACTACGAAAAGAAATGGATAACCAAGCCGTCATCCACGGAATTCGACAATTATTACACCAAGAACTACGCCATACTGCCCGGCAACGCGCTGACGGTAGAAGTGTACGGCGATTATATCTGCCACTACAACAACACAAAGAAAGTCAACACATACTCCAACGCCATGCGGTTGTACTTCGTAAAGAGCGGCAACAAGTATGTGGTTTATGATTTTGAGATGCTCTACGATACCACAAGCGAAGACTGATATTATTTAAGGAGGGTCACCATGTACAACATTCCGGAGGTCAAACTCGGCGTTATCGCGGTAAGCCGCGACTGCTTCCCCATCGACCTGGCGCAGCGGCGCCGCAGCGCGCTTATCAAAGCGCTGAAATCCAAGGGTGTAAAAGCCGTTGAGATCAAGACCATCATCGAGGGCGGCATAGATCAGAACGTGCTCGAAGCTTATGACGAGATCAAGAAGAGCAAGATAAATGCTCTTGTAGTCTTTCTGGGCAACTTCGGTCCGGAAGGTCCCGAGACCGCCATCGCCAAGATGTTCGGCGGCCCGGTGATGTACGCCGCCGCTGCCGAGGAAAATATCGGCGTGCTTTCATCCGAGCGCGGCGACGCCTTCTGCGGCATGCTCAACGCTTCCTATAATCTCAAGCTTTCCGGCATCAATGCATACATTCCCGAGTATCCCGTAGGCACCGCCAAGGAAGTTGCCGACATGATCGTTGACTGGATCCCCACTGCCAGAACGCTGCTGGGTCTGAAAGAGCTCAAGATCATCACCTTCGGTCCCCGCCCCTTCGACTTCCTCGCCTGCAACGCGCCTATCGCGCCTCTGTTCAAGCTGGGTGTAAACGTTCAGGAAAACAGCGAGCTAGACCTGCTCAAGGCGTATAAAGAGCACGCCAACGATCCCCGCATCCCCGCCAAGATCAAGGAAATGGAAGACGAACTGGGCGACGGCAACAAGATGCCCGGCATACTTCCTCGCCTCGCGCAGTACGAACTGACCCTGCTCGACTGGATCGAAGCCAATAAGGGCGCTTCCAAGTACGTGGTGATGGCCAACAAGTGCTGGCCCGCCTTCCAGACGGAATTCGGCTTCGTGCCCTGCTATGTAAACAGCCGTCTGACCGCCATGGGCATTCCCGTAGCCTGCGAAGTGGATATCTACGGCGCGCTGAGCGAGTACATCGGCACCTGCATCACCGGCGAGCCGGTGACCCTGCTGGACATCAACAACACCGTTCCCGCCGACATGTACAAGGCTTCCATAAGCGGCAAGTACGCCTATCGCGCCAACGAGGTATTCATGGGCTTCCACTGCGGCAACACTCCCATCTGCCGCCTGTCCAAGGGCAAGATGAGCTATCAGCTCATTATGAACCGCGGCCTTGAAGGCGGCGGCGAGCCCGACATCACCCGCGGCACGCTGGAAGGCGACATCGCTCCCGGCGAGATCACTTTCTTCCGTCTGCAGGGCAACAAGGACAGCAAGCTCCAGGCTTACGTGGCCCAGGGCGAAGTGCTGCCCGTACCCACCCAGTCCTTCGGCGGCATCGGCGTGTTCGCGATCCCCGAGATGAACCGCTTCTACCGCTATGTACTTATCGAGGACGGCTATCCGCATCACGGCGCTGTGGCGTTCGGTCACGTGGGCAAGCAGATCTTCGACGTGCTCAAGCAGCTTGGCATAGCGAAGATCAGCTACAACCAGCCCGCCTCCCTGCCCTATCCCGCCGAGAATCCCTTTGTAAAGTAATCCCGAAAGGACGGCAGCCGGAGATTAGTTTTCCGGCTGCCTTTGATTATCATGAATAACAAGCTGAAGAAACTCTGTCGCCTCGCGGTGCTTATCGCGCTGCAGATCGTGCTGTCCCGCTTTCTTTCGCCCACCATAGGCGAATCGTTCAAGCTGGGCTTCGGGTTTCTGGCTATAATGCTGGCCGGCGCCCTGGAAGGCTATCTGGGCGGCGTGATCGTCGCTTCCGTAAGCGACGTGCTCGGCGCGATCTTATTCCCCAAGGGCAGTTTCTTCATAGGCTACACCCTGACCGCCGCGCTGACCGGTCTCATTCTGGGAGCGTTCCTGTATTCTCCCAAAAAAACCGTGCCCCTCGGCAGGATCATAATCGCATACATCATAAACGCTTTGCTCGTTACGCTGGCGCTCAACACCGCTTGCATCGCCTTTCAGTACGGCTGGCTCCTCAGCGCCACAAAAAGCATAAAGCAGGTGATAAGCCGCTTTTTCATTTACCTCCCCAAGCGCGCTCTGGAAGCCGCCATAATGCTGCCGGTGCAGGTCTTGCTGACATGGCTGCTTTTGGGCGCAGTCAAGCTGGATAAGCGCCTAGGCTATTATCAACCCATACGGGTATTTCCCGCGATCCGCGCGCCGAAATGGCTGGCAGACCTGATCCTCGCCGTACCCGTATGCGCCTGCCTTACCATCGAGCTTTATAACCTGCCCGCCGCTAAAGGCGACTTGGGCGCGACAGAATACATAACGACTTTCCTGTTCCCGGACGCTTTGATAACCACGCTCGCCTTTGCCGCCGCATATCTGCTGCTTCGCTTCAGACCAAACGCGAAGCATACGATACCGCGCATCGTGTTTTCCATAATACTTGCCGCGATATTCGTGCTCAGCGGAGTGTATTCCGCCGAGTGGGTCGTTTTCTCTTTTGACATTTTCGCCTGGGCGCTCATCTGCCTGTCGTTTGCCGGCGCGTTCATACTGTTTTACGCGTTTTCCGCTTATACGATCGCTTTTCTGCACCTGTTTAAAGGCGAGGCAGGCGAAGCCAGTCTGCTGAAGACCTGGCTTGTGATATTTCTTTGTTCCCTGCCTTATCTTCTCATCACCAGGGGAGTCATACACACCGACACCTACGACCAGTTACGGCAGTATGCCGCGACTTTCTTTGACCACAGCATACTCAGCCGTACCATCAGCGTATCCACATTCTATAAGCCCGGAATGCTTTTGAACGATACGCAGCCTGTGTTTGATACACTGCTGATGGGCGTGATATTCTTCTCCTTCAGCAGTAAGGTCAGCGTGTTCCTGATAGCGCTGATCCAGCTTTTGCTCTCATCCCTGGTCGCCGCTTCCGGTATAAAACTTGTTTCGCAGTTGGGGCTTAAACATAAAACGGCTGTTATCCTCAAACTGTTCTACGCCCTGTTCCCGTATTATCACAGCTATTTCTGCGCGACGGTCAAGGAAAGCGCGTTCGCCATAGCGTTTCTCTACTCCATGATCTTTATCGTAAAGCTGTTCGCGTTCCCAAAGGAAACGTCACGCAGATACCTTAGCCTGTTTTTAGGCGCTTTCAGTATACTGATGTGCGTCCTGCTGCGCTTCTTCGGACTGTACGTGCTGGCTTTGCCCATCGTATGCCTTTGTGTGTATCTGTTCAAACAGCGCCTGTTCAGGCCTACAGCATTTATTGCGTCCGCGCTCGTGCTGGCTATAGGCGTCAATTACGGCGTATTCAATCTGATCGGTGTCGGCAAAGGCCCCTTCAGCGAGAAAATACCGATAATGCTGGCTCAGACCGCCTTATACTACGAGACCTATCCTGAGGAAGTCACCGACGAGGAAAAAGCAGTGCTGGACGAGTTTCTCTCTCCCGGTTACGACCCTCACCATCTCGACAGCATAAAAATGGCCGCGCTGCAAAAAAATGATGAGTCTGAAGGGTATAAGTGGTCGGATTATTTCAGGGTCTGGAAGCAGATGGGGCTTAGAAAACCCTGGCTGTATCTTAATCCGGTCTTGTCGTTAGCTTCCAAGTATTGGGAGCTCAAAAAGAACCCCACGGGGTGGCAAGTGCTGGTTTATCTGGGTGATTACGGCAGATATCAGGACGGTTTCGAGGAAAACCCGAGAGACCTGTCTGAAGGGGTGTTTGAGTACAGGCTGAGCGACACGGACCTGAAACTGCACTATTATGTGAAATCGTTTATAAAGCTTCTCTCCGGCCTGCCCGTAGTCAATATGCTGTTTAAGTGCGGCACATACCTGTTCGCGCTCCTGTTCGGCCTGTTCTACGGGCTCATCAAGCGCAAGCGCGGCATCAGCCTGATCATCAGCATTCTGGCGTACGGTATCTGTCTGGGATTCGGCCCGGTGAGCGGTTCCGGGCGCTACGCCTTCCCCATCGTTTTCTCGGTACCTATCATCCTGCCCGCGGTATTGCTGCTGCCCGATAAAAAGAAAGATCCGGCCGAATCGCCGGATAAATGAAGCCCGATGGTGCCGTTCGCTCCCGTTTATCACCCGCCTCTACAGCAGGTGCGGGTCGCCCGCGGAACACTTGCTGTCTTCCACTGACTAAGGAGGCTTGACATCCATGCCCCGACAAGGTGCCCTGAATTTGATATGTGGGCGAAAAAGGGAACGTGGCGCACACCTCAGGCTAACAATATTTTAACACAGTAAAACCTTACGGTCAATTACGGAATTGTTACAATAAGATTGCTCATGTATGCGCAGCAGCATGCATGAACATCGTTTCTGAACGACTTTTCACGTCGACGGTTTCCTGTTTTCCCTTCAAACAAACGGTCCTGTGACATTCCCGTCACCGGACCGTTTTTATTTTGTCATCACCGCTATTTACGTTTAATGTTTGAGTAATGGATCAGAACGCCAGGTCTTTGCACGCCTTTGCCAGCATCTTTACGTTCTCAAGCGGTGTCGCGGCGCCCATATCGCAGCCCGGCGCCAGGATATGCCCTCTGCCCGCCGCCGTTTTTATGCGCTCGCAGGCTTCCGCATATACATCCTGTGGTTTGCCGGTAAGCAGCACGCCGGCGGGATTGATGTTGCCCATCATTACCAGTTTTCCCTCCGCATCGTTGAGCGCCGTATCCAAGTCCACCAGGTAGTCGCCGGAAAAGGCCTCCACGCCCGCTTCCTTCAGACTCTTCACACGGGTGCCCGAAGCGCCGCACACATGAGTAAAGAAGTGCGGATAATCTTTCAGGTTCGCTTTCAGCTCTTTAAGCGCCTGTATGACCCACTGGTCGAACATGCGCTGACTTATAAGGCTTCCGCTGGCCACGGGCTCAGCGGGCATAGCTATATCGCAGCCGTTCTCGAGCAGCAGTTTGAACATCTCCGTGCTGACGCTTGTGGTGAAGTCTATCAGTTCTTCCGCAAGATCGGGGTCGTCCATAAGCATCATGATGAAGTCCTGTGTACCAACCATGACCGCTGCCATTGTGAAAGGACCCGCTATGTCGCCTAACAGGTATTTGCTGCCGCCCGCCAGCTCTTTAAC
>JAFZLE010000154.1 GCA_017551645.1 Clostridia bacterium
GCCCGCCTCGCTGGTGCCCATGGCGATGCCCAGCACGTTGCCCGCGTTCAGCTCCATGGCGCCCGCCAGCGCGGTGACGTCGCCGTCGTTGGCGACTTCTATTGGGATATTGCCCAGATCCTTCGCCACGTCCGTGTAGATGGTGCGGCACTTTTTCTTGTCTTCGGGGGACAGGCTCATGAACAGGGACGCCACCATGGCCCGGTTGTCGATGTACACGCCGGCAGAGGACACGCCTATCTTGTCCACGCGGGGCATATGCTCCGCGGCTTTGAGCATTGCGTTCTTGATGCCGTTGTAGTGGTAGGCGGGGTCGGTCTGCTGCTTGGGCAGCCACACGATCTCTTCGCTGTACACGCTCTGCCCGTCGATCACCGCGGACACCTTCACGTCGCTGCCGCCCGCGTCGAAGCCTATGCGGCAGCCGTCCAGGTGCTTGCCCACGGGGGCGGAGGACTCGTTGGTGGCAGGGGCGGCGTTCACGTCCTGGACGTACTCAACCGCGAATTCGGTCTCGTACACGCCGCTCATAAAGTCGTTGTCAAACGCCCTGGCGCCGTCCTTCGCGTAAGCCTTCGCTATGTGCTCGTACACGGGCTTTGAGCCGGAGATCACTATCTTCCAGCCGCCGTATACCCACAGCAGCGTTTTTACCAGCCTTTCCACCACGCGGAAGTTGTCTTCGTCCCGGGTGCCGTCCTTAAAGATGTCCATTTTCACGGTGTGCACGTAGCCCTTATTGCGCTCCACGCTCACCGCGATGGGCTGCTTTTCGGAAGCGGCTACTGCCTGCTCGTACTCCTCCACGTATTTGATCATGGGAGTAAAGCCGGGATCGTATACGGGAACCACTTTAAGCTGCATAACTATTTATCCTCCCCGCTGTAGATCGTACGGCCGCGCAGTATGGTGCGGCTGATGTTGAAATCGTCGTCCGCGAAGCAGAAGTCCGCGTCCTTGCCGGGCTTGATGGAGCCCTTCACGCCATCGATGCCCAGCGCTCTGGCCGGGTTCAGGCTGGCCATTTTTACCACTTTGTGGATGGGCAGGCGCTTCACGTTCAGGTGCATGTTGCGCACCGCCTCGTTGAGCTTTAACACGCTGCCGGCGATGGTGCCGTCCGCCAGGCGGCACTCGATGCCCTTTACGAATATGGGCTGGCCGCCCAGGGAGTACTCGCCGTCGGGCATGCCGCCCGCGCGGGTGCAGTCCGTTATGAGCACAAGCTTGTCGCCCTTTAACTCGCTCACTATTTTGAACAGATTCCTGTTCACGTGGAAGGTGTCGGCGATGAGCTCGGTGGACAGCCGGCTGTCGCCCAGGGCGCAGCCCACCACGCCGGGATCCCGGTGCATGAGGGGAGTCATGGCGTTGAACAGGTGGGTGACGTGCCTTACGCCCGCCCTGACGCCCTTCTGCGCCTGCTCGAAGGTGGCGGAAGTGTGGCCCATGGAGATGAGCAGCTTGGGGAATTCCTTATGGATGCGCCTTAACGCCGCCAGGTTGCCCTTCATTTCGGGCGCCACGGTGAACACCTTTATGATGTCCGCGTACTTGGCTATGAACTCCGGGTCGCAGGGGCGGATGTGCTCGCCCGCCTGGGCACCCTTCTTGGAGGGATTGATGAACGGGCCCTCGGCGTTTATGCCCATTATCTGCGCGCCGTCGAAATTGTCCTTCTCGCTCTCCTTTTTAACGGTGCGGATGGCCTTGAACGCTTTTTCCAGCTCCGCGTAGCTCACCGTCATGGTGGTGGGCAGCCAGCTGGTCACGCCGTTTTTGGCGATGCCCCGCGCCATGGTGCGGATGCCCGCCGCCTTGCCGTCGGACGCGTCCTCGCCCAGGTACCCGTGGATGTGCATGTCCACCAGGCCCGGCAGCACGTACTTGCCCTGCGCGTCGATGATCTCGCAGTCTCTGACCTCGTTCTCGGGCACGATGCCTACGATCTTCTCGTCAAACAGCACCGCCTGTCCCGTGACGGTCGCGTTTTCAAGCACTACGCGCCCGTTCACAATCGCTTTCATGTGTCTCACCCCTCGATTATATTAGTTATTTGACTTCTACCATTATTTCACGGCTCAGGCCGTTGTAGGTCTCCACTCTTATGCGGGCTATCCCCGCCTTTACGGCCACTATACGCCCGTCTTCCACCTTCGCCACGCCCGGGTCGAACGCCGTTACGGTGTAGCTGATATGGGTGTACGGCTGGTCGAACCTGGGCTCGAACGGCGCGCTCTCCCCCGCCTTCAGGCTAAGGAAATCGGTGAACATGCCGCCCTGGGCGACCTCGGTGTATCCCAGCGAAAAGCTTTCGGGCGCGGGGAGTGCCTGAAGCTCCACCCGGGCTTTCACGCCGCGGGACGTGGACGCTTCCGCCCAGCCGCTTCCCCCGGCGCCCAGCGCGGTGACGAGACCGTCATCCACGCGCAGGAGCTGCGGATCGCCGCTGGACCAGGAGAGTATGGAATACTCGCCCTCGTTAAAGCTTACGGGTATCTCAAGCGTATCGCCCTCGCCTATGGCGGCGCGGGTGAACGCGGGCGTCAGGCGCGTTGCCGCGGGGTACACCCTGATCCGCATCTTGGCGCTCGAGCCGCTTATCAGCCGGGCGGTCACGGTATACTCGCCCGGTTCAAGCGCGGTGAGCGTGCCTTCCCGGAGCCTTACCCCGGCGTCGGTGCAGGAGTACCTGATCTCTCCCGCACCGTCTATGTGCCGGGCTGAGAGAGTTATGCTGTCCCCCACGCCCGCGGCCATCTCTTCCTGCTCGAACCTGAGCCCCGCCGCGAGTTTTTCCACTTTAAGAGTGCGGCGCAGCGTGAGCCCTCCCACTTCCGCCACCAGTTCGCCTTCGCCCTTTGACAGCGCGGCGATGCGGCCCTTGTCGTCCACGCTGAACACCTTGGGCTCGGTAGAGTACAGTCTGAGCGTCACGCCCGGCACGGCTTCCCCGCTCAGGCTCGCCGTCTGGCTCTCGCCCACCGCCATGGTGTCGCTTGACAGTTCCAGTTCCAGGTTTTCCGGCGCGTCACGCACTATAAGCAGGCTTTCCCCGTACGCGCCGCCCGGCGCGGTAAAGCGCACATGAGCGGTGCCGGCTTTAAGCGCGTACAGCTTCCCGTCTTCATCCACGCGGGCGACGTCCTCCCGGGAACACACGGCGGTATACGCGCCGCTCCCGCCTTTCGTCTGGGCGCCGACGCTGACGCTGCCTCCGGTATACAGGTAATACACGCCCGTCTCAGGCACGACTTCCTGGGCAGGGGGCAGTACGGTAAAATACACTTCCGCCTGCCCGCCCATCTGGGCGATCACGGTTATTACGGCTTCGCCCGCCTTAAGGCAGGAGACGTATCCGTTTTCGTCCACAGTGAGCACTTTTTCGTCAGAGGAAGCGAACGAGACCGTTTCCTGCCAGCCTCCCTGAAGCTCGTAGACCAGCAAAGTGCCTTCGCAGGCGTATCCCTCCGCGTATTTTTCGGTCACTACCGTGGCGGGAGGGGGCAGCGGCACGCTGACGTCGCACTTTACGCTCAGCCCGTTCTCGGTCTCCAGATACACCTGGCATTCCCCGGGAGAAACGCCCGTGACGGTGCCGTGGCGGTCTACGGATGCCACATCCTCGTCGGTGGAATACCACCTTATAGAGGAGTAGGAGTTCTTGGTCATCCGGTACCTGAGTTTGTAGCTTTCCCCTATCTGCAGCTCCATGCCGGTCTTGTCTATCTCCAGCTTGGAGGGGTTCTTATACACTTTTACCGTCAGGTTGGCGTATTTGTTCACGTCGTAGTACACGCTTATGCGGGCTTCGCCCATCACGTCGCCCGTGGTGAGCACGCCCTCGTCGTCGACCCTGGCAGTATAGTAACGGCTGGTGTGGTATACCGGCCTGTAATACGGGTCATTGACCTGTATCAGGCGGGTCTCGCCCTTGCCCAGGCTCAGGGAGGTGATCACCTCGCCCCCCTCCACTTCGACGCTGCTCAGAACGATGGTGCCGTCAGCTCTTTCCCAGAACTGCCAGCCCTCGCCCAGGGCAGCGCACAGCACAAGCGCGGCAAGGCACGCCAGCAGACAGCACAGTTTCTTCATTGCTTACGCGCTTAAAACTCCATTTTCGCTTCGATCCAGGCAGCCAGCTCGTTTATGTCCACCAGCTCCTGATCCATGGTGTCCCTGTCCCTCACGGTGACCTTGTTGGTCTCCAGGGTGTCAAAGTCCACCGTCACGCAGAAAGGCGTGCCCGCCTCGTCCTGCCTGCGGTAGCGCTTGCCTATGGAGCCGGTCTCGTCGTACTCGCACATGAAACGCTTGCTGAGCAGCGAGAACACTTCCTTCGCCTTGTCGCCCAGTTTGTTCTTCTGCAGGGGCAGCACCGCGCACTTGATGGGCGCCAGCGCGGGATGCAGGTGCAGCACGGTCCTGACCTCGCCGTTCTCCAGTTCCTGCTCGTCGTAGGCGTTGCACAGGAAAGCCAGCACGGCCCTGTCCACGCCCAGGGAAGGCTCCACGCAGTAGGGGATGTACTTTTCGTTGGTCACGGGGTCCAGATACTCCATGGACTTGCCGGAATGCTCCTGGTGCTGCTTAAGGTCGTAATCGGTCCTGTCCGCCACGCCCCACAGTTCGCCCCAGCCGAAGGGGAACAGGAACTCGAAGTCCGTGGTGGCCTTGGAATAGAACGCCAGCTTGTCTTTCTCGTGATCCCTCAGGCGCAGGTTCTCCTCTTTGACGCCCAGGGAGAGCAGCCAGTCGCGGCAGAAGGAGCGCCAGTACTCAAACCACTCCAGATCCGTGCCCGGCACGCAGAAGAACTCCAGCTCCATCTGCTCGAATTCCCTCACGCGGAATATGAAGTTGCCGGGAGTGATCTCGTTGCGGAAGGACTTGCCTATCTGGGCGATGCCCGCGGGCAGCTTTTTGCGGGTGGTGCGCATCACGTTCTGGAAGTTCACGAATATGCCCTGGGCGGTCTCGGGGCGCAGGTAGATCTCCGCCGCGGAATCCTCGTTCACGCCCTGATGGGTCTTGAACATCAGGTTGAACTGGCGGATGCCGGTAAAGTCGCTTTTCCCGCACACGGGGCAGGGAATGGCGTGCTGCTGGATATAGTCTTCCAGCTCCTTGTTGCTCCAGCCGTCGCCCGTCTCCTTGCCTTCGGTAAAGTCCTCAATGAGCTTGTCCGCGCGGAAGCGCGCCTTGCAGGCTTTGCAGTCCATGAGCGGGTCGTTGAAGCCGCCCACGTGGCCGGACGCCACCCACACCTCGCGGTTCATGAGTATCGCGCAGTCAACGCCGGTGTTGTAGGGGCTCTCCTGCACGAATTTCTTCCACCAGGCCTGTTTCACGTTGTTTTTGAACTCTACGCCCAGGGGACCGTAGTCCCAGGTATTGCTCAGGCCTCCGTATATCTCGCTTCCCGCGAAAATAAAGCCTTTGTTTTTGCACAGTGCGACCAGTTTGTCCATGGTTAGCGCAGCCATCTGTTATTTCCTCCAAACGTCAGTGTTGTTTATTGTTTATGTTATTCCCCGCTCTTCCTTCTGAAAGCGCGGCAAGGTCAATCGTTTTCCTGCTTCCGCAGATACTTGAAGCACTCGCGCGCCTCGCTCACGCCGTCTGGCTTCAGGCTCTCGCTCTCCACCACCATCAGCATTCCAAGCGCCTTTGCGGTGTCATAGGCTTCCTTTACGGGCGCGTCGCCGCAGCCCAGGGGCATGCCCGCACCGCGGCGGAAACCGTCCTTGATGTGGATACAGTCTATCCTGTCCTTCAGCCTCTCCAGTATGCCTTTGGCGGAGATGCCCGTCTGGTCGTAGTACCAGAAAGTATCTATCTCAAAGCGCAGGCCCGTTCTGTACACCAGCTGCTCGTGGATCATGCTGCCGTCACGGTTGGCCCTGAATTCATGGCCGTGGTTGTGGTAGCCCAGGGTGATGCCTTCGTCGGCAAGCTTAGGTATCAGCCTGTTCACGTTTGCGACGAACGCGTCCAGCTTCGCCTGGCAGGACAGGTCCGCTCCCGGGATAATGATGGAGGAACAGCCTATCTCCTTGTGATACCTGACCGTCCCCTCATAGTCGTTGAGTAACGGATCTATCCCCGTGTGCGTACCGCTGGCAATAAGGCCGAACTCGTCCAGCCACCTTTTTACGTCCGCCGCCTGGTTGCCGAAAAAGCCCGCGAACTCCACATACTTGTAGCCGATGTCCGCAACCTGTTTGAGCGCGCCTTTCAGATCCCTGCCCGTAATGTCCCTGACAGAGTACATCTGCAGTCCGTATTCCATAGTCTACCCCCTGTAAACTTCTTCTACCGTATCTCCAAGTACGCACATGGCGTACATGGTGCCCTTGCTCTCCCGCCGCTCGATCCTGACGTGGTCGGTGTTGAATATCTGGGTCTGGTCCCCCGTCAGGCGGCAGATGAAATTGAACGGCTCCTTGACCTCCATAGCCGCCACCAGGCAGGTGCCGTTGGAGGCGTTTTTGAGGAGGTTAAAGCATCTTACGCCCTTGCCGCCCCGGGCCTGCAGGTCAAAGTCGATAAGCAGCGCCCGCTTCATAAAGCCCTTGTCCGTGACCAGCAGCGCTTCGCCTTCGGAGGAATTGGGCAGCGCGGCGAGTATCTCGTCGTCCTGGCCAAGCCCCATGCCTTTCACGCCCGCGGCGGTGCGGCCTATAAGCGATATCTCCGATATGTTAAAGTGTATGCTCATACCCTGGCGGCTTATGAGCAGCAGGGTCTCCTCGCCGCTTAAGCGCTTGACGAAGGCGAGCTTGTCCCCCGCCTTTACGCCGGTGCCCTGGAACTTGGCGCGGTTGATGTCGTACTCGCCCATCTCCGTCCGTTTGACTATGCCGCCTTTGGTGACGAAGAGTATCACGCCCGAAAAGTCCCCGTTCTCCACAAGCACAGTGCTCACGGGCGTCTCCCCGTGCTCGAGCCCGGCCAGCAGCGCCCCGGGAGGCGTGCCGCGGTCCTTCACGCGGCATTCGGGTATCTTTTCCGCGGGCAGGGTAAAGCAGGAGCCCAGGTCCGTAAAGCACAGGAGCTTCGCGTTGGTGTCCGTGCGGAACAGCTGCTCTCCCGCGTCGGTGACTTCTCCCGCGGCGACCGCCTTGTCATACAGCCGGGGGCTGACCCGCTTGAAGAAGCCCTGGCGGCTGACGTAGATCAGCGTTTCCTCGGCTTCCCTGGGCACGGGCCTGATCTCGTTTTCCTCAAACCCGTCCACCAGCAGCGTCCTGCGGGGCGTGGCGTATTTCTGCTTTATCTCAAGCAGTTCGTCCTTTATCACCTGGTTCAGCTTCTTTTCGCTTTTGAGTATCGCTTCCAGTTTTGAAATGAGCTTTAGTATATCGGCGTACTCCTGCTTCAGGGTGATTATCTCCAGGTTGGTGAGCCTTTGCAGGCGCATGTCCAGTATCGCCTGGGCCTGCTCTTCCGAAAGGCTGAACCTTTCCATCAGGCGGACTTTGGCTTCCTTGGGCGTCTTGCTGGAACGGATGAGCGCGATCACCTCGTCCAGGTTGTCCACCGCGATTATAAGCCCTTCCAGTATGTGCGCCCGCGCCTTCGCCTTGTCCAGTTCGTACCTGGTGCGGCGGGTGACCACGGTCCTGCGGTGCTTAAGGTAGTAGGAAAGTATGCTCTTGAGCCCCAGCTGCATGGGCTTGCCCTCGGCTATGACCACCATATTGATGCCCACGGTGTCCTGCAGTTCCGAGTACCTGTACAGCCCCGCCAGCACCCGCTCGGGGTCGCAGTCTTTTTTAAGCTCTATTACGGCGCGCATGCCCGTGCGGTCGGACTCGTCGCGTATGTCGTATATGTCGCTGAACAGCTCTTTCTTTTCTTCGGAAAGCTTTAATATCTTTTCCAGCAGGGCGGACTTGTTCTTTGCGTAGGTCATCTGGTTGATGACCAGCAGGGTCCTGCCCGCCTGGCCTTTTTCTATGTCGACTTTTGCCCTGAGCTGGACCTTTCCGCGGCCCGTATCGTAGGCCTCGAACAGTTCCTCACCCGCCGCCATCACGCCGCCGGTGGGAAAATCCGGCCCGGGGATGTATTGCATGAGTTCCCGGGTGGTGATGTCCGGATTATCCATAAGCGCCACAGCACCATCTATGGCCTCCCCCAGATTGTGGGGCGGGATGTTGGTGGCAAGGCCTACGGCGATGCCGTCGGCGCCGTTCACCAGTATGTTCGGGAAGGACCCGGGCAGCAGGTCGGGCTCCATCTGGGTATCGTCAAAGTTCAGGTGGAAGTCCACCGTGTTTTTGTCGATGTCCTTAAGCATCTCCACGGCCAGAGGGGTCATCCTGGCCTCGGTGTACCTCATGGCTGCGGGAGAGTCCCCGTCTATGGATCCGAAGTTGCCGTGGCCGTCCACCAGCGTTTCCCTGAGCGCGAAGTCCTGCGCCATGCGCGCCAGCGCGCCGTACACGGAGGAGTCGCCGTGGGGATGGTATTTTCCCAGGCAGTCGCCCACGATGCGGGCGCACTTCCTGTGGGGCTTGTCGGGCGTCAGGCCCAGCTCCTGCATGGTGTAGAGTATGCGCCGCTGCACGGGCTTTAAGCCGTCCTCCACCCGGGGCAGCGCCCGGTCGAGGATAACGTGTTCGGAATAAGGCATCATGGAGGCGTGCATCACGCTTTCCATGGTCTTCTGGGTTATGACTTCGGTCTTTACGCCTTCCATAGGCTCGTTTTTGGGCCTTCTCGCCATTTACGCACGGCCTCCTTCCTCGCCGACGGGCACGAAGTCGTCTTTTTTGTTGAAGTCCGCGTAAGCGAAAATGTAGTCCTTGCGGGGCTCCACCTTGTCGCCCATCAGCACGGTGACCATGCGCTCCGCCTCCGCGTCGTCCTCTATGGACACCTGGGTGAGCTTGCGCCCGGCGGGGTTCATGGTGGTCTCCCAGAGCTGCTCCGGGTTCATTTCGCCCAGACCCTTGTACCTTTGCAGCGTGTAGCCCTTGCCCACGCTCTTCATTACCTCATTCAGTTCCTTGTCGTCGTAGCAGTAAGTGGCCTTCTCGCCCTTCTGCACCTTGTAAAGGGGCGGCATGCCCATGTACACGTGCCCTTCGGTGATGAGCGGCTTCATGTAGCGGTAGAAGAAGGTGAGCAGTATCGCCCTTATATGCGCGCCGTCCTGGTCCGCGTCCGACAGGATTATGACCTTGTCGTACTTTAAGCGGTTTATGTCGAAGTCCTCGCCTATGCCGGTGCCCAGCGCGGTTATCATGGAACGGATCTCCTCGTTGGCCAGCACCTGCTCCAGGCGCTTTTTCTCGCTGTTGAGCGGCTTGCCCCTTAAGGGCAGTATGGCCTGGAACCGCCGGTCGCGGCCCTGCTTGGCGCTGCCTCCGGCGGAATCGCCCTCCACTATGAACAGTTCGTTGAGCTTGGCGTCCCTGCCCGTGCAGGCGGAGAGCTTGCCTACCAGCGGCGCGGCCTCCAGCTCGTTTTTAGCCCTGGCCACATCCCGGGCTTTGCGGGCGGCCTCCCTGACCTTGGCGGCCTTCATGGCCTTTTCCAGTATCAGTTTCGCGGCGGCCTGGTTCTTAAGGTCCTCCAGGTACAGGCTCAGCTTTTCGGACAGCCAGCCCTCGACTATGGGCCTGACTTCGGTGTTGCCCAGCCTGCCCTTGGTCTGACCCTCGAACTGGGGGTTTTTCACGTTCACCGCGAGTATCGCGGTCATGCCCTCGCGGAA
>JAFZLE010000155.1 GCA_017551645.1 Clostridia bacterium
CGTAAGGGCGTAGTAGATCATGTCGTAATAATCGCGCACGGCGGCGTTGAACGCGCCGGTCTCGACCTCGATCTTCTTTTCAATGAATTCCAGTTTTTCGGTGCAGTAGGAAGGCGTGCCGTCAGGCTTGCACAGTGGCTCCATTATCTGGGCGCGGGGAGCGAGATGAGACTTGTCCACGTATTTGTATTCCACGCTTCCCAGTGTCGCGCGAAGGCAGCCTTCGCTGCCCATGATCTTATACAGATACGGAGCGTAGCAGTCACAGGAGGAGATCTCGATGTCTATCCAGGGCTTGCCGGGCACCATGAGGATTATCTTCGCGTAGTCGTCCGCATCGCCGAAGGTGTCGAAGCGGCCCAAACGTGACAGTACACTGACTTCCTCCGGGAAGCCCAGCAGATCCAGGGCCTGGTCCAGGGGATGGGGGCCGGTGTTGCGCACGTTGCCGCCGGCGTAGAGCTGGCTGGTCTGCCAGTCCCAGCGGCGGGCAAAACCGGAAAATGAGATGCTAATCTACGCTATGCTGCCCAGCACGCCGCTGGCGAGCACCTTTTTGATCTCACGGTAATACGGAGCGAAACGGGACTGCTGGAACACGTTGAGCAGTTTGCCGCTCTTTTTCGCGGCTGCCACGCAGCGACTGCCGTCCTCGTAGGTCTTGGCGCAAGGCTTTTCGCATATCACGTTAAACCCATGGTCCAGCAGGTCGATGGTGACCGGCGTGTGCAGATGCGAAAAGGTGCTGTTTACCACAAGGTCTATGTCCGTACGGGCAAACAGGTCATGATAATCGGCGTATACGTCACAGCCGTATTCTTCCTTTGCCCGGTCGCGCCTGTCTTCCAGCGCGTCGACTACGGCGACCACACGGAACTTATCATTGGCCTCCGAACGGAAGAACTTGCCGTGTATGTCGCGCCCGCTGCGACCCTGACCGATGATCGCTACGTTCAATCTGTCCATATTATTCCTCCCCGCGTTGAAACTGCCCGGATGGTCGTGTTGTTTTCACGCGCCATTATTTTACCACATGGGGATATGTCTGTAAAGCGTTGCTGACAGCCCGGCACGCGGCTTTGCCTATAAAAAACAAGGGATCGGCTTTCCGAATCCCTGAATGAGCGCGCTGTTGCCTCAGATCACCACCATTTGATCTCCTCGGTGACGCGTTCTCTGAGCTGTATGAATCCATTGTCGGCGATGTTTCTTGGATGCCTGATGGAGACACTTATATCCTGTTTTATGCGTATGGGCTTGTCGCTCAAAACAATGATCCTGTCTGCCAGATATACGGCTTCTTCCACATTGTGGGTGATGAACAGAACGGTGACGCCTGTTTGGCACTTAAGCTCCAACAGTTCATTCCAAAGCTTGTGGCGGGATGATGAGTCCATTTGAGAATACGGCTCGTCCATAAGCAGTATCTCGGGCTGCACGGCCAGCGCGCGCGCCAGGGCGACCTGCTTTTGCTGGCTGGCTGAGAGTTCCCGGGGGAAGCGCGCGGCTATGTCGCCCAGCCCCAGCCCTGCCAGGGTCTCACGAGCGGTTTTTTTGCGCTCTGAGCGCGGGACACCGCGGATCTTCATGCCGAAAGCCGCGTTTTCCAGGGCGTTCAGCCAGGGCATAAGCGTGTCTTCCTGTGATATGTACCCAACGGAGCTGGCTCTCAGGCTCAGCGGTTGACCTCTTAAAAGTATCTCGCCCGCGTCCGCCTGCGTCAGCCCCATCAGGCAGCGCAGAAGCGTGGTCTTGCCGCAGCCTGTGGGTCCGACCACGCACACGAACTCGCCTTTGCGGATCTGAAGGCTGAAATCTTCGATCACGCTCAGGCGGTCAAAGCGCTTGGCCAGATTGTTTATGCTTAAATACGTGCTATTCATTTTCGGCCTCTGATAGGCAGCTTTCAATTTCCGCGCGGAGAGCGACGAACTCGGATGACATGTAATCACGCGGCCGGGGCAGGGACACCCTGAATTCCCTTATTATATGGCTGGGCTGAGCAGACATTACGAGTATGCGGTCCGACAGGTAGACGGCTTCCTCTATGTTGTTTGAAACGAACAGAACTGTCTGGCCCTCGCCCAGGTATATCTTTTCCAGCTCCAGCTGCATAAGGTAGCGCGTCTGGGCATCCAGCTGGCTGAAAGGCTCGTCCATGAAAATGATCTGCGGTCTCATGGCGTAGATGCGGGCTATGCCGCAGCGCTGCTTCATGCCGCCGGACAGCTGGGAAGGATACGCTTTCTCAAACCCGCTCAGGCCCATAAGGTCTATATACTTTTTGGCCCGGGCCAGGGATTCCTGCCTGCCGAGCTTCTTTATGGGATACCTGACATTGCCAAGCACGCTCAGCCAGTTGAACAGCATGGTGTTCTGATAGACCACTCCGCGCTCGGGGGAAGGGGCTGTCACTTTCTCGCCGCGCATGAGCACTTCGCCTGTGTCGGGCATCTCCAGCCCGCTCAAAAGTTTGATAAGGGTGGTCTTCCCGCACTTTCCGGGACCCAGTACGCTAACGAACTCGCTTTCGTTCAGCGTGACGGAGATGTCTCCCAATACCGGCTTGCCCGCGAATGACTTGGACAGGCCGCTGCAGCGGATCAGTTCCTGTTCCATTTAAGCAGCCTCTTTTCCGCAGTACGCAGCAGCGCGCTTAAAGTAAAACCGATTATGCCTATGGCCAAAAGTCCTACCATGACCTGCGTCATATTGCCCGAGTCGTTGCCGGTGGATACGATCCAGCCTACGCCGCTGCGTGAGCGGATCATCTCTGCGGCGACAACGGTCATAAAGTTTATAGTCAGCCCGATCTGCAGCCCCGTGAAGACC
>JAFZLE010000156.1 GCA_017551645.1 Clostridia bacterium
ATAACTCTTGTCAGGTCGTGGGCGTAACGCTGTCCCACTTCTTTTTTCCGCCTACCCGCATCAGCCAATTCAGCGCGTAGTGGCGCGCGTAGACTATATCAGGGTCAAGCGGGATGCTGCTCAATTCATTCAGACCCATCCTGACGGTGAGCCAGTGTTGGCATACGGTCAGATCGTACATGTCTTCGATCTCCCCCCTGCCCCTGGGGCGCGTCTTTGACAGCGTTTCCTCGACGCCTGCCGGGCTTAGCATTCCTGTAAGCTCGGCAGCATCGCTGGATGTGTCCGCCCAGGACAGTTCCCATAAGCCCAGGTACCATAAAAGCAGCGCCGCGGCCTCGGTTTTAAGGCTCATAGCCGCCTTGCCCGCCGCGCTGGGCTGTTTCACGTATTCCGCTTCTTTTGCGGACAGCGATTCCCTGACCGCATATTTATCGCTCAGTTTGGAAAGCAGCTTAGAATATCTGCCCACCGGCAGAGTTTGACCTGGCACAGGCGCGGATAGCGCCGTCATGGCCGTGTAGAGCAGGCCGGCGATCCTTTTGACCACATCAGTGTCGTTCCTTGGATAATTTCCTTCCCCAAGGATATCCTCCTGAGCGCTCACTGTCTCTTTTATCCCGTGCGCCCACAGCAAAGTTACGCTCCTGCCCCTGCTGTTATCCGGCAGCACAGGCAGCTCCTCTGCTTCTGCCTTGGGTCCCTCAGCTTCGGGCTCGCGGTCTTTTACCAGCCCAAGGCTCTTACCGTCCAACACCGCAAGGCCAAAAAGTTCCTCGTTCATATCCCGCACAGTTTTGTCGGCTTCCGACCTGAATAGATCTGTATCATAGCCCGATATGGTCAGTGACAAAACGGCGTTGAACCCTGAAAGTGCCTGTCTCTCTGTCTCTTCAAGTTTGTCGCCCATCTCCGCGTCGCCGAAAAACTGCTTGATCAGAGCCTTTGCGCTTATATGCTCGTTAAAGCGTATATCAAAACTGTCTTCCGTTTCGGAAAAGCTTCCGGCGGTGCTTCGTAAGGCATAGCGCGCCATCATCCTCGCATCGTCCGCCGTATCGGCGCGGAAATACACCGCGCCATCCAACCGGATCGTCTCCTGATATACGGGCTGCTCTTCGGTCTGCGGCTCTGTCTCGGATATAGGCTCCGAAAGCTCCTCTTCCGAAAGCTCTATGACATTTTTATTGTGCCTGAAAAGCTTGGAAAATATACTCATCAATACTTCCCCATTGATAATATATTATTGAGTATAACACTATATATGTATAATTGCAAGTGCAAGCTTAACATACACGCCCTTGAAAAATCCATATGCCAGTCTATAATCGAATCAATACCTTACCAGGAAGTGCATTATGCGGGTACGTACCGATACCGACATGACCCGGGGCAACATCTGGGCTCAGCTCCTGAAGTTCTCGGTCCCAATGCTGTTGGGGCTGTTGTTCCAGCAGCTGTATGCCACTGTGGATGCTTGGGTAGTGGGCAAGTTCGTCAGCAAGGAAGCGTTGGCCGCCATAGGCTGCAATTCCAGCATAATAAACACGGTGGTCGGCACTTTCGCGGGCCTTTCGACAGGTGCCAGCGTGGTGATCTCACAGGCGTTCGGAGCCCGTGACGACGAGCGTCTGTCCCGCGCGGTGCATACCACCATGACGGTAACGCTGATCCTGTGCGTATTGGGCACTTCTTTGGGGCTGATATTCGCCAAGCCCCTGCTGGAGATAACCAATACAGACCCGACAGTCCAGGACGACGCGCTTCTTTACCTCACGATCTACTTCTGGGGCGTAAGCGGCCTGCTCGTATACAACATGGGTACCGGCATACTCCGCGCAGTCGGAGATTCCACCCGCCCTGTCGCGTTCCTTATCGTGTCCGCGGTCATCAATACCGGCCTTGATCTGCTTTTCGTGCTGGTATTCGGACTGAAAGTGGACGGTGTCGCCTACGCCACGATCATTTCTGAGGCGATCAGCGCGGGCATGGTGCTGTTCGTACTTATCCGTTCAGACCGGGCTTACCGCCTGCGCATTACCAGGCTCAGGATACACAAAGATGTGTTCTCGAGGATCCTCGCCTTGGGCCTTCCCACGAGCATCCAGTCAGCGCTCACTTCTTTTTCAAACGTGTTCGTACAGGCATACATAAACTCGCTTATGGCAGACGGCATGGCGGGCTGGACGGCGTATAACCGCCTGGACGCGTTCCTCGCGGTGCCTGTGCAGGCGATCGCCATGGCTTCCACCACTTTCGTGGGACAGTGCTGGGGAGCGCAGTTGAAGGACAGAGCACGCGAAGGCGTCAACAAGGCCCTGATGCTCAGCCTTGGTGTGACCGCCTTCCTCGCCGCTCTGCTTATGCTACTCAACAAACCGCTGCTTGGCATTTTCATAAAAGCTCAGGACACCGGCGTTATGGATTACGGGCGGTTTTTCGTGCTTGTGATCTCTCCGTTCTACGTGACCATCTGTTTTAACCAGATCTACGCCGGTGCGTTAAGAGGCATCGGCCGCGCCACAGCCCCCACCGTTATAATGCTGATGGGCTTTGTGGTTTTCAGGCAGATATATTTGTTCACGTTTACCAGACTCTTCCCAACAAGCCGCCTCGTGATCGCCCTGGCATACCCGCTGGGCTGGGTGGTCTGCTCTACCGTCCTGTCCATATATTATTTTATGGTCAGGAACAGTTGGGACGAAAAGCCCTTGAAAACAGCTTGAAAAAATAGTATAATATCTTAAAATCATCAGGAGATTGTTTGAACGCAATGGAACAGCAACCTGCAAAGA
>JAFZLE010000157.1 GCA_017551645.1 Clostridia bacterium
CGCGCTGGTGCCGGCGATTATGTCCTTTATGACCTCCGCACACTCCCCCCACTGGCTGATATAGTAGACCATGGTGTCAGGACGGGACACGGGCTTTGCGCCGTCCTGCCTGAGCTGCGCGGACGGGCTGCCCGTCTTTCGGGTAGTCTGCCGTGCCTCGCGCCTGGCCTGCTGGCCCCTGGAGCGGGCATACGCGTCTTCATAGAGGCTGGACTCCTGCTGCCTGCGGGGCTGCTGATAGCCGCGGCTGGGCGCCTGATCCAGATAATCGTCCCCGTCCTCGTCTTCTATACTTACAAGTTTCAGTTTTTGCAACAAAGCCGTGAACCGGCTTAAATCCGCCATAAGAAGCAATTCCTCACAGTAAAACTATTTTATCAGTACCTGGGCTCCCTGTGACAGCACGCCTTCCACAAGGGGCATGAACAGCACGGTGCCGTCGGAGCGGTAGGTCAGTATTTCTATCGGTACAAAGGTGCCGCCGGGCACGTCGTACAGCCACAGGCCCGTCTGCCCGCTCACGGTGGAGACCGCCTTGCGGCTGACTATAAGCCCGTTCATGTTGGCGCCTATGATCACGTCACCGCTTCTGGCGTACGCCAGGGGGCCTATGGGCTGGTTTATCTCCAGCGTGGCCATAACGGTGGAACCGTTTTTCACGACCTTTATGACCGTGCCCTCGTAAGCCAGTTCGTCGTAGCCCTTAAGCACGAAGGAATACACCGTATCCAGCGTGGGGTTCCACCTGCCGTCGTCCGCTATCAGCAGTATGTACCAGTGGTTCTGGTCCATAACGCGGTACACGTTGGTGGAAGCCTTGGCGGAAGCCACCTTCAGGCTGCCCCCCTGCAGCACCGTGCGCACGTCGCTGATCTCGAGGGAAGACACGGTGTTCTGGTTGAGCGCGTCCTCGTAGCCGTCCAGGTAGAAGGACACCAGGCCGTCCCTGGGCGCGGGCTTGGGCACCTGCCAGCTGGATATCGCGTTCAGGCGCTGGTTCTCGTCGTCGTAATACTTTATGAGCTTACTGTCGCTGCGGCGGTTCTGGCTCATATAGGAGCGCCTGTCCTCCATGGCCTGGGTAAGCAGCCTGACCATACGGTTAAGGTCGCCCTGGGTCTTGCCTTTAACAAGGCTTTTCAGCTCTTCCGCCCGCTGGTGCACGTTCAGGTTCAGCACTTCCAGCTGCGCGTCCAGCTCATTGCCCAGCACTATCTTGTGGTAGGCCTGTATATTCTTGCGGGTGTTGTTAAGATCGTTTATCAGGCGGGTGGAATACTCCATGGTGTACACGTTCGCGCACACGTCCCCGTTTCTCACCAGCGTGAGCTCCGTAGCCAGATAATCCACGCGGGACACCTGCCCCTCGCTTACCACGGCTTCGTCCCTGACTATGACGCCCTGCACCTGCCGGGTGTCGCTGGCGGTGCCCTGATAGATGACCGTGACCTTGCTTGAAGCGAAGATGCTGCCGCGGAATATGAACACCACTATCAGCGCGATAAGCAGCAGTACCAGATAAAACCGCCCCGTTACGCGAATCTTCACCCGGTATACCTCCTGCTTGCATAGTTACACGTATATATTATATAACATTTTCAAACATATTTCAATAATGTTTTTGTTATCTTGACATTCACTGCCCGCGCATCTATAATTTTTCTGTTAATTGTCTGTGCGGAGGCATGCATGCGCTTCACCCCGAGATCCCTGGACATTTTTGGCTTCAGCGTGTATTATTACGCGGTCATCATCGCCATAGGCGCGATCCTGGCGGTGGTCTTCGCCTCCCGCCGTGAAAAGGCGCTGGGGCTCAGGAAAGACACCGCGCTGGATATAGCTTTGATCGCCCTCCCCTTCGGGCTCATAGGGGCGCGGGCTTACTTTGTTATGCTGCACCCGGACAGATTTGAGAGCCTTTCCGACGTGCTGGACCTGCGCCGCGGCGGGCTTGCCATTTACGGCGGCATCATTATAGGCGCGCTGGCCGCGTTCGTGCTGTGCCGCATCAGGAAAGACCGTTTCTTGCGCTGGGCGGACCTGGCACTGCCCTGCGTGGCGCTGGCCCAGGGCATCGGCCGCTGGGGAAATCTCATCAATCAGGAAGCCTACGGCCCCGAAATAACGGCGTCCTGGCTCAGGTTCTTTCCTTTGGCGGTATACATCCCGCAAACCGGAGCCTGGCATGCCGCCTTATTTTTCTGGGAATCCGCATGGTGCGTTCTGATCTTTCTTACAGCGTACGTTTTTCCCACGAAAAAGCATTTCGTGAAAGCCGGCGCTGGCACATGGTTTTACCTGCTCATGTACGGCTTTGAGCGCAGCCTGGTGGAGGGCCTGCGCGTGGATTCCCTGTATCTCGGCCCCGTGCGCGCAAGCCAGCTGGTGAGCGTACTGGCGCTTGGCACCGCCGCGCTCATACTGCTTAAAGCAGCAAAACGCCCCCTTTACGCCGTATTGCTCTGCGTAGCGGGGGCGGTCGTGTCGGTATTGTCGGCGCTTGCGCTGCTGCCTGCCGCATGGCTGTACTGCTCGGCGCCTGTGGTATTCGCGCTTGGTATTATAGGTTTCCGCAAACTGTATTGTTTGAAGATGCCTGATTAGCAGCAGAAAAGCCCAAACCTGCCGCAGAACAGATTGGCCAGTACGCACATGGCCAATCCCGCCAGGCCGTTTCTGGGCATGAACTGCCGCGTGCGGTAGTTCTGGGAAGGCCCGCCCGCCGCCTGGGGATCCAGGCGTGAAACGTACATGGCGTATTCCAGGTTGTTGGGTTCCATGGCCGCTGCTTTCTTGGCGTAATCCAGGGCATTCAAACGGTTGCCCAGGCCCTCGTTGGCCTGCGCCGCCAGATAGAACCAGCGGGCGTCACGGTTCTGATCCGTGTACAGCGTATCCAGCGCTTCCCGGTACTGTCCCCGGCTTATATACTCCCTTGCCCGGCTGCAGGCCTCGCTTTCGTACGCCTGATACGCGCCGAAGCCGCCGAAGGGGCCGAATCCGAAGCCCTGGAAAGGATCCGCGTAGGTGGTACGGTAACCGGAGTTCCCGCCTGCGCCGCTCGAATAAGCGCCCTGACGCGCCGAAGCGTTGGGGTCATATTTGTTATTGACTATCATATCATACGCTTCGTTGATCTCCTTCATGCGCGCTTCGGCTTCCTTTGAAGGATTAACGTCTGGATGATTTTTTTTTGCCAGGGCGCGGTAGGCCTTTTTCACCTCGTCCGCGCTGGCGCCGGGACTTATGCCCAGCACCTTGTACGGGTCAGTCATGCGTGTTTTCTCCGTCAGTTTTTCCGGCCTTTATCGCGTAGCGCGTCCATACGCCGGAGTATAATACGTTGCGGATGATATCCGCGTCCTTCACTATGGGCAGCTTCTCGAACGCTTCCGCCGACAGCGCGATGTACGTGTCCAGCATGGACTTCACCCTGCTGTCGAAGTCCGGGGCATCCTTTTCTTTCAGGAACGGGTTGAACCTGCCCCGGCGGGAGTCCTTTTTAACGTCGTCCCAGGCGTCCATTATGTATATGAAACGCCCCAGGTCCTGCCCCATTTGGTACAAGTCGCCCTTCCAGATGTCGTCCGAGTATGCAAAGCACTCCCCCACCACGCGCCCGAAGCAGCCCGACAACGCGTCAACGTCATCAGAACCGCTTTTTTCCAGCGCGTACAGGTCCTTGAGCGCGCAGTCGATGTTTTCCGCTTTATCCGGAAAGCGGGCGCAGGCCGCCTCGAACGCCTGCTTGAGCCGCCCTTCCGCCGCCTGCCGCACGCGCGAATCCCCGTCCTGCTTCGCGTCAAGGGCGCTAAAGTAGGAAAGCATCACATTCACGTCCGCCGCGTAGGCGATCATGCCGTTTGATACGTACGCGTGACTCTTCAGGGGATGCGACGGGCATCTGCCCCGCTTCTTGTCCTCCTCCGGTTCGTACAGCGCGCACAGCGTCAGCGCCAGGAACGCCGCGTCAAAAGAGAGGATCAGCCTTCCCCCCGAGCCCACCTTGTCCCTCAGAGAGTGGCACACGCCGCAGTATACCTCGCGGAACCTCTGCCTCTGGGCTTTGGTAAGGGCCTCGTCGTTGGGGCGCACGTAGCCGAACATGTTACGCCTTCTTTTTGAAAGTCGCGCCGCAGGCGGAACAGGTGACCGTCTTCTCCCCTATGTGCCGGGGCAGCCTGAGCCACGCCTTGCACTGGGGGCAGCGGTAGTACAGGTACACATGCCGGTTTTTGAAGCGTGTCCGTGCGTTCCTGAATTTGGTGCGCAGTGGAGTAAACCACCCTAAAAACCAGCGGTTTTCCTTCTCACGCGCGGGAATGTTGCGGCTGAGCATCCTGAAAATGCCCCATATCCACAGCAAAGTGGAAACAAAGCCCAGTAATGACGACCTGATGAACAGGTTCAGCACCCACAGCGCCAGCCCCGTAAAGTAGGAAGTCATCACCAATTCGTCCGAGCCGCGCCGCCCCTGCATGAAGCGGTACAGCCACATTTTGAATGAATTCATATCGTTTTCCTGTCTGTTATTTTTTTATCCGGAGCGTTACGATCTCGTAGGGTTTGAACTCAAGCTCCACGCTGCTGCCATTGAACTCCGCCTTCTCCAGGTCATCTTCCATAAGGCTGGTAAAGCAGGCCGCTTCAGGCGCGTTTTCCAGCGTGAGCGTGGCCTTCGTGCGGGCGCCGAAGCACTCACACAGGCGGATGATAGTGCCTTCGCAGTGCAGCGCCGCCTTGACGGTCTCTATCATCACGTTCGGCTTGTCCACCCGGGCATTCGTGAATGACACGTCCCTGTCCCCGCCTTCCGCCTTGACGGCTTCCAC
>JAFZLE010000158.1 GCA_017551645.1 Clostridia bacterium
CCTTTAAGCAGTTGAGCAGCAGCGCGGCGGCGCAGCCGAGCAGCGAGGAGGTCTTGCCGGTGACGACCCGCCCGTCGGGCAGTTCCAGCGCCGCGGAAGCGAGGCCGGTGGTCTTTTCCCTGAGCAGCGCGGCGCCCACGGCGGGGCAGATCTCCGGGGTGATGCCCGCTTTTTTGATGATTATCTCCATTTTGCGCAGGGTGCCCGTGACTTCGCCCTTGCGCTTGGCTTCCACCTGGGCGCTGTAAAAGCGGCGCAGGATCTCGCGCTTGGAGGCCTCGCGGCATACCTCGTCGTCGGTTATGCAGCCGGCGATCATGTTCACGCCCATGTCGGTGGGGGACATATAGGGGCTCTTTCCCAGCAGCCGCTCGAACAGCGCCCGCATCACGGGGAAGATCTCCACATCACGGTTGTAGTTGACCGCGGTGACGCCGTAAGCTTCCAGGTGGTAGGGGTCGATCATGTTCACGTCGTTCAGGTCGGCGGTAGCGGCCTCATAAGCCTGGTTGACCGGGTGGTTCAGGGGCAGGTCCCACACGGGGAAGGTCTCGAACTTGGCGTAGCCTGAAGAGATGCCCCGCTTAAGGTCGTGGTACAGCTGGCTTAAGCAGGTGGCCATCTTGCCGCTGCCGGGGCCGGGAGCGGTCACAACCACCAGGGGGCGGGTAGTGGGCACGTACTCGTTGCGGCCGTAGCCTTCTTCGGACACTATATCGTCTACGTTGTGGGGGTAGCCCTTGATGGGGTAGTGGATGTAGCTTTTGATGCCCAGGCTCGTGAGCTTTTTCCTGAAATTGTCAGCGCCGGGCTGGCCTTGGTACTGGGTTATGACCACGCCGCTCACATAGAAGCCCATGGAACGGAACACGTCCATAAGCCGCAGCGTGTCGTCGGCGTAGGAGATGCCAAGGTCGCCCCTCTGCTTGTTTTTCTCTATGTCGTCGGCGCAGATGGGGATGATTATCTCAACGTCGCTGCCGATAGCCTTGAGCATCCTGAGCTTGCTGTCCGGCTCGAAGCCCGGCAGCACCCGGGAAGCGTGGAAGTCGTCGTACAGCTTGCCGCCGAACTCCAGGTACAGTTTGCCGCCGAACTCGGCGATGCGCTCTTTGATGCGTTCGGACTGTATATGTATGTATTTGTCGTTGTCGAAGCCTGTCTTCATTTTTGCCCCCTCAAAATGATAAGATGCGGATAATTGCTGTGCTTCAATCAAAACGGGCGGAGACCATCCGCCCAATGAGTTTCAGTGTGCTATTTTTCCGCCTGGAAGAACAGGATGCCCAGGGTGCCGGGACCGCAGTGGCTGGATACGGTGCAGCCTGCCAGGGAGTGGATGATCTCCTCAAAGGGCGCCTCTTCCAGTATCGCCTTGCGGCATTCCTCCACGATGTCGAGGTCAACGCCGCTGTCGGTGATGAAGATGCGCTTGAGTTCCACCGGGCCTGCCGCCTGGAGCCTCTCGTGTACGTACTGTTTGAGCACCGCGGACATCCTGCCCCTGTACTTTTTGCCCACGCCCATTTTGCCGTCCCTGACTTCGATCATGGGCTTGATCTTGAGTATGCCGGCTGCCAGAGATACCACGGAGGAACAGCGGCCGCCCTTGGCCAGGTATTCCATGGTGTCGATGACGAAGGACACGTTCAGGCGCTGCTTTTTCTCGTCCAGTATCGCCTGTATCTCCTTGCCGGTCTTGCCTTCGCCGGCAAGTATCGCGGCTTCAATCGCCAGATGCCCGGATCCGCTGGACAGGTTGCGGGAGTCGACGGGATATACATTTCCCAGTTCCTGCGCCGCCAGGCACGCGCTCTGGTAGCAGCTGGAAAACTCGCCGGAAATATCGATATGCACTACCTCATACCCCTGTTCCACGTAAGGCCTCCAAAGGTTTAGGTAGTCCTCGGAAGAGCAGGCCGCGGTCTTGGGCAGCTTTCCGCTCCTTGATACATAATCAAACAGCTGGGCGGCGGTAATGTCCACTCCGTCACGGAACTCGCCCTCTTCGGTGCGGACGTACAGGGGACAGATGATTATGCCGTACTTGTCGATGGAAGCCTGGTCCAGGTCGCAGGTGGAATCGGCGGTCACGATGATCTTGCTCATAAAACGCTCCTTTTGGATTTATGGGGCCAGCATGCCGGTCATGTAAATGTCGCGCTCGCCGGAATAGTAATCCTCGCTGAGCACTTCGCGCTTGACTTCAAGCCCGGTGTCCCAGTCATAATATATCCGTTCAAGCATGCTTCGGCGCCCTAATTTGCCTTCTTTGTACAGCACGCGCTGGGAAGAATACTGGGCGATCTTGCCGGTGGTGTCCACGCGGACTTCTATGTTCGGGTTTTTGATGTTGTTCTGCAGTATGGTGGAGAGCAGGTCTATACGGTACTCCGGCCGGTTTGAGTAAATGTAGACGGTGGCGGACTCCTTGTTTATCACGCTGGTATAAATGTAGATGGCGTAATCCGTGTCGTTCACGAACACGAAATCGTCCATGGCGTCCTCACTGACGGCCGCGTCCATGGAGGCTTCGCAGTAGTCGACAACCAGGGAATGGTGGTGCCTTTCCACAGTGGTCATGCCTGCGTACATAAGCGCGCCGTAAAGCGTGGAGGATGCCTGGCACACGCCGCCGCCCACGCCCGTGGTGACGGATGAACCGTAGTACACCGTGCCCATCTCGTAGCCTCTGATAACGCTGCGCTCGCCAACTACCTCGTTGAACGACACGGTCTCCCCGGGTGCGACCTTAAACCCGTTAAAGTTGTTGAGCGCCGTGCGTACGTTGCTGCAGCGGGACGAGGAGGACGTGGTAAGGGGCGTGGAATAGGTGACTATCAGCTGCAGGCCGTTTTCGGCGGTGTCGGAGGACACGCTGGGCAGCTTGATCTCCACCGGCAGGGGATACAGCGTGGTCTCGGAGCCGGTGCGCATGAGGCTGATGAGAGTAGCGGTAAAGCCCTCCCTGTCCAGCTCGCGCCCGTCTACGGATGAAGAGACTATCATGGGCCGGGTGGGGCCCAGCACGATGTCCGCGTCCACGGGCTGTATGTACACGGTGTTGTATATCTCGTCAACGAATTTGCTGAGCTTGGCCTCGTTATAACTGAGCTCCGTGTAGAACATCTGGGGCGTCACCCTCAGGGATTGCAGCTGGTTGGAACGGTCGGTGCTTGTGCCTACGTGCCCCAGGCTCCAGGCGGAGCGCAGTATCTCCGCGGTGTTGAACTTGGCGTCCACCTGCTTGGGGGAGAAGGTCCAGATGCTGTCCTCAAAGGTAAAGGTGTATGAGGCGTTGACCAGCTTGTCTGCCCAGGCGTTCAGGCGGCTTTCGCCCTGCGCCTTGGTGAAAGGGGACATGTCCACGCCGTTTATATATACGCCCTGCGCGTAGTAACTGGAACTGGAGGAGGAACCGCCGCTGAACAGCTTAATCCCCAGAAAAACGACCAGCGCTACCACGAACAGCGCAAAAATGGGATTTGTGAACAGGCTGCCGGGCCTGTATCTGCGTTTTGCCATAAAAACTCCCGGAAAAAAATAAACCAAAAAATATTCTACCACAAAACGCACATCAGCGCAAGTGCGGAACGGAAAAAACCGGCGGCCGGCCCGCCCCAAACTGCGGCTTGCAAGTTTCGGAGATTTGATGTATAATAAAATAGACTATATATGGGAATAACCGGGGAGGGCCTATGGAGCGCAGGGTCGTGGTGCTGGACGGTTACAGCCTTCTGTTCAGGGCGTTTCACGCACTGCCTTTGATGGACAACGGAGAAGGCGAATACACTAACGCCATACACGGCTTTATGCTCATGCTCCAGAAAGTGCTTAAAAGCGAAAAGCCCACTGCCGTAGCGGTGGCTTTCGACGTGGACAAGCACACCTTCCGCCACGAGAAATGCGGTTTCTACAAGGCCAACCGCGCCCCGGCGCCGGAGGAGTTCAAGCCTCAGGCGGAGCTTGTCAAGCGCCTGCTGGGCGAGATGGGCATAAAGGTGCTGGAGAAGCAGGGGTACGAAGCGGACGACATACTGGGCACTGTGAGCCTGGAGTGCGAAAAACAGAAGATACCCTGCCTGCTGGTCACGGGGGACCGGGACAGCTATCAGCTGGCGGGCGAATACACCACGATACTGTACACCAAGCGGGGCATCAGTGACACCGTAAGGATAACGCCCGACTGGATAAGGGAGAACTACGGCCTGGAGCCCAGGCAGCTGATAGACGTCAAAAGCCTTATGGGCGACCAGTCTGACAACATCCCGGGGGTCTCCGGCATAGGTGAAAAGACCGCCGTAAAGCTGATACAGAAGTACGGCAGCGTGGAAAACGTGCTGGAAGGCGCGGACGCGGGCGAAAAAGGCGCGCTGAGGGAGAAGCTGCTTAACGGCAAACAGGACGCGCTCATCAGCAGGTATCTGGCCGAGATAGTCAGGTCCGTGCCCGTGGAAATGGACTTTGACGCCTGGAAGACCGACGCTTTGCAGGGCGGATACGAGACCCTTAAGCGCCTGAAACTCAGCCAGGTGATAGAGCGCCTGGAGTTGATGCCGTGCGAGCCCAAAGCTGAAAGGCCAGCGGGTTTCGCGGTCAAGTCGCTCACGGAAACGGAGCCCGAAACGCTTATGGCGGCGGTCAGGCCTCTTATGGACACACCCGGCAGCGTAGCCGTGAGCATGGGGGAGGACTTTACACTGGCCCACATAAACGGCGCGTGCGTCAAAGCCGGCATGCAGGGAGACCTGCTTGCCCCGGGCCTGAGCAGCGAAGACGCGCTGAACTGCTTAAAACAGCTGGCGCGGGCGGGGCATACGCTGATCATACATGATGTAAAGGCCCTGGACGGCGACATCTCCTTCCTTGAAGGCAAATGCGAGGACACCATGCTGGCGGCATACTCCATAAACCCCTCGTGGGACGTGATGTCGCTGAAAGGCGCCTGCGACGCAATGGGGTGCGAGCACGACGTGTCCAATCCCGCCGCGAGCGTTATGCGCCTGTGGCTCAAGGCGGAAACGGCGCTTGAGAAGGACGGGGTCACCGCCCTGTACCGTGAGATCGAGCTGCCCCTGTGCTTCGTGCTCAGGCGCATGGAGACCGCGGGATTCCTGGTGGACAGGGAGTATCTTGCCAAACTGGGCGAGACGTTCAGGCACAGGCTGGAAGCCGCGGCGAAGGAAGTTTACCGCCTGGCAGGCCGGGAAGTGAACATAAACTCCCCCAAACAGCTCAAGGAACTGCTGTTTACGGAAATGAAGCTGCCCGTGCCCGGCGGCAAAAAGACGGCGGCTTCCACCTCGGCTGAGATACTGGAAGAGCTTAAGGACGATTATCCCATCTGCGGCTGGATACTGGAGTACCGCAAATACCAGAAGCTGCAGTCCACATATATAGACGGTCTGCTGGGCCAGATATCCGCCGACGGGAGGATACATACCCGCTTTGAGCAGGCAGTGACGGGCACGGGCAGGATAAGCTCCCGTGAGCCGAATCTGCAGAACATCCCCGTAAGGACCGCGGTGGGGCGGGAACTGAGGCGCGCGTTCATACCCGAGGAAGGCTGCGTGCTGGCGGACGCGGACTACAGCCAGATAGAACTGCGGGTGCTGGCGGCGCTGAGCGGCGACGAAAACATGGCCCGTGCGTTTTTGCAGGGACAGGATATACACGCTTCCACCGCTTCCAGGATATTCGGGGTGCCCATGGAACTGGTGAGCGGAGAGATGCGTTCCCGCGCGAAGGCGGTCAATTTCGGCACGGTGTACGGCATAAGCGCCTTCGGACTGGCCAAAAACACCGGCGTCACGCCGAACGAGGCAAAGGGCTTTATAGAAAACTATTTTGACCGCTATCCCATGGTAAAAGCTTTCATGGACGCGAAAAAGCAGGAAGGCAGGGAACAGGGTTACGTGACTACCCTGCTGGGCAGGCGCAGATACCTGCCGGAACTGGATTCGTCCAATTTCCAGACCCACTCTTTCGGCGAGCGCGTCGCCATGAACAGCCCCATACAGGGCACCGCGGCGGACATCATAAAGATCGCCATGATAAACACCGACCGGCTGTTAAGGGAAAAGGGGCTCAGGTCCCGCCTGATACTGCAGGTGCACGACGAACTTATACTGGAATGCCCTTCGGAAGAAGCCGAGGAAGCGGGCAATATACTCAAACAGGCCATGGAGGGCGCTGTAACGCTTAAAGTACCTCTGGTAAGCGAGGTACACACGGGAGGAAACTGGGATGAGTGCAAACCGTAACGTATACATAGTGGGGCTGACCGGCGGCATCGCCTCCGGAAAGAGCGAAGCGGCCCGCATGCTGGGCGATATGGGCGCCAGGTGCGTGGACGCGGACGCGATCTCCAGGCGGCTTACGAGCGAACCGGGCGAGACCCTTGACGCCATCCGCGCCGAATTCGGCGACGGGGTGTTCGATGAAGACGGCGCGCTGATCCGTTCCAAGCTGGCGGATATAGTGTTCGGCGACCCGCTCAAGCGCAAGGCGCTGGACGCGCTCACCCATCCTGCCATACAGAAGACCATGATGGACGAGGTGGAGCAGGCGGACAAAGCGGGGGAGAAGATAGTGTTTTTGAACGTGCCCCTGCTGTTCGAGACGGGCATGGACGCCCTGTGTGACGAGACCTGGCTTATAAGCTGTGACGAGGACATGCAGCTGGAAAGGCTGATGGAACGCGACAGCATTGACGAGGCGCAGGCGCAGGCGCGCATCTCCTCCCAGATGTCGCTGGAAGAAAAGACCCGCCGGGCCACGGTGGTGATAGACAACAGAGGGCAGCTGGACAGGCTGTACGCACAGCTGTCGGGGCTGTATCAGGCGCTGGTAAAGAAAGTCAACCGCCTGGACAGGGAAGAGAACGAATGACGAAACGGATCTTCTGCTTTCTGACGGCGCTGGCGCTGGCCCTGTCGGGCTTTGCCTGCGCGTCGGGGACTTCACGATTCATAATAGGCACGGTATACCAGCGGGGAGCGGCCATAAATCCCCTTTACTGCACGCAGAGGGACCTGGTCAGCGTCAACAACCTGGTGTTCGAGGGCGTTATGACGCTGAGCGACGAGCTCAGGCCCACTCCGGAGCTGTGCCTGTCATACTCCGTAAACGGGAAGACGGTCACGTTCGAGCTGAGGCAGAACGTGCGCTTTCATGACGGTACGTACCTAAGCGCCAACGACGTGTACGAAAGCTACCGCAGGATAAAGAACATAGGCGAGAATTCCCCGTATTACAGCCGCTGCCAGTACATAAGCAAAATGGAGGTAGTGGATCTGTACACCGTCAGGGTCACTGGGGAATACGAAAGCCTAATGACCCTTTACGCCATGACCTATCCGGTGCTGCACCGCAACACCCTGGACGAGACGCTGCCCACCGGCACCGGCCCCTACATGTACAACTATTCCGACGGGGACTGGATCCAGCTGGACGCGAACCCCTACTGGTGGAAAAAGGCGCCCGTGGTGGATACGGTTTACATCTACCGTTATGACGAGACCGGGGACGCGCTCAAGGCGCTGACCAGCGGGGAAGTGAACGCGGTGCCCACTCGCAGCCAGACCGCCGCGCTGGGCAGGCTGCTCAACGACCGCATGAGCGTGGACTATTCCACCCTCACCTACGAGATGCTCATCCCCAACAACAAAAAACTGATATTCAGTGACATACGCACCCGCCAGGCGATCATGTACGCCATAGACACCTCTGTGATCGCAAAAAACATATACATGGACATGGTCATGGAGAGCGAGGTGCCTGTCATTACCGGTTCATGGCTGTACGAGCCCCAGAGCGCCGTATACTACAAATCCCCGGAAAGGGCGCTGATGCTGCTTAAAGAAGCGGGCTGGGGGGATTACAACAACGACGGCATACTGGACAAGGTAGTGGACGGGGTACTGTCGCAGCTGGAATTCACCATCACCACCTGCGTGGACGACGCCGCCAATACCCGTGCCCACGCCGCGGAGCTGATAGGCGATCAGCTGAAACTGCTGGGCATAAGCGTAAGCGTCAAGACGGTGACCAAGTCGACCCTGCAGAAGCGCCTTAAAAACGGGGACTTCGAAATGGTGCTGTGCGGCATCAACCTGTCGATAATGCCCGATCTCACCTTCCTGCTGAATTCCAGCGGGCGCATGAACTATTCCGGTTACTCTTCGGCGGAGATGAACACTCTTCTCAGGAAATTGTACGACACCACGGACGAGACTGCCTTCAAGAGCATAATGAGTCAGATACAGCTCAAGATCGCGGAAGACCTGCCGTTTATGGGGCTGTTCTTCAGAAAGGGCACACTTATGACCACTTCCCAGGTGAGCGGCCTGGGGGCAATAATCGAGGGCGACGTATTCAAGGGCTTCGAGTACATCGAGTTCCTTGAAACCAGATAGAATACGATACGATGGGAGACAGTATGGACTTATTGCGGATTTACGGCACGGCTGAAAACGCTGAAAAACAGCAAAAGCGCTTTGAAAAAATGAAAGACGCGTTCGCCGGCGTCTACGGCGACGCCGAGGGCACCTGCTTTATCTCTGCGCCTGGCAGGACCGAGATAGCGGGCAACCACACCGACCACAACCACGGCAAGGTGCTTGCCGCGAGCGTTGACCTGGACACAGTGGCGCTGGTAAGAAAAAACGGTACAGACAGGGTCAGGCTGGTCTCGGACGCACTCAGGGCACCCCTTGACTGCGAGCTTACGTACCTGGAACCCTCTTCAAACGAAGCCGCTACCAGCCTGGCGCTCATCCGCGGCATGGCTGCGGGCTTTAAACGCAGGGGCTGCGCCGTGGGCGGTTTTGACGCTTACGTCACCAGCAACGTATTAAGCGGCAGCGGGCTGAGTTCTTCCGCCGCGTTTGAGGTCATGCTGGGCAAGATCTTCAGTGTGCTGTTCAATAACGACGCCATGTCCGCCGAAGACAACGCCGTGATCGCCCAGTGGGCGGAAAACAACTACTTCATGAAGCCCTGCGGGCTTATGGACCAGATGGCGTCCTCCGTGGGCGGGCTGGTGACCATGGACTTCGGAGCAAATCCCGCCAAAGTGGAAAAGATAGAGTATGACTTTGCCCGGAAAGGCTACTGCGCCTGCGTGGTGAGCTGCGGGGGCGAGCACGGCAACCTGACTGACGAGTACGCCGCGATCCCCGCCGAGATGAAGCAGGTGGCGCGCCTGCTGGGAGGCGAGACCATTAGGGACGTGGAGGACAAGATAGCATCCTCCCTGCCCATGCTCAAAAACAAGGTGCCTGACAGGGCGATACTGCGCGCGCTCCACTTTACGGACGAGAACCGCCGGGTGGAAAAACTGGTGGAATGCCTGAAAAACGACGACCTGGAAGGCTTCTTCAAGGGAATAATAGAAAGCGGCGAGAGCAGCTGGAAACTGCTGCAGAACCTGTATGTGGCGGGTTCCCAGAACCAGGAAATGCCGTTGGCGCTGGAAATGAGCCGGCGTTTCCTGACGGGCAGGGGCGCGTGGAGGGTGCACGGAGGCGGCTTCGCGGGCACCATACTGGCGTTCGTTCGGCTTGGTGACCTTCCCGCCTATACCGAATATATGGAAGCGGTGTTTGGAAGCGGAGCCGTAAAGCCCCTGTACCTGCGGCCCGTGGGAGCGGTCAGACTGTGAAGCTGAAGAGCGGCAGCGAAGGGGAGACTTTCCTTATCGGCAAGGCACTGGGAGGCTGTCTGAAAGCGGGAGATACGGTGCTGCTCAGGGGCGACCTGGGCACGGGCAAAAGCGTGCTCGCCCGCGGCATCGCGTCAGCGCTGGGCATCGACAGGCCCATGGCAAGCCCGTCGTTCACCATAATGCAGCCGTACGAGGGCGTGTGCCCTGTGTACCATTTTGACCTGTACCGGCTGAGCGACCCTGACGAGATATACTTCGCCGGCCTGGAAGAGCATATAGGCTCGGACGGCGTGGCAATGATCGAGTGGCCGGAGATACTGGACGAAACGCCCCCGGTAAATGTTGACATATGCATCCAAAGGGGGAACGGATTCGACGAGCGCGAGCTCGAAGTCAGGCTTAACGGCATGGAAGACCGCGCGCAGCTCATCTGCAGCTCACTTAAACCATTTTCGGAGGGATCCGCTTGAACATATGCGCGCTTGACACCGCCTCCCTCGCCTGCTCCGTCGCGCTGATGACGGACGGCAGGTTAAGGGGCGAAAGACTTGCCAACAACGGGCTCACCCACTCCCAGACGCTCATGCCGATGCTGGAAGAGTTGTTGAGGAGCGAGGGGCTGCGCCCAAAGGATATAGACGTGTTTGCTGCGGTCACGGGGCCGGGCTCTTTTACGGGAGTGCGCATAGGCGTGTGCGCGGTAAAAGGGCTGTGCGAGGCCACGGGTGCCAGGGCAGCCGTGGTGGACGCGCTGGAAGCGCTGGCCTGGGCCGCCCAGTATGAGGGGCTCATACTGCCCATACTTGACGCCAGGCGGCAGCAGGTGTATACTGCCCTTTTCAGGAAGACCCGCGGGGAGTTCGAAAGGCTGACGGACGACATGGCCGCGCCGCTCATCGAAGTCATAAAGACCCTGCCCGGGGACGAAACGGTGCTGTTTACCGGGGACGGGCTGAACGTCCACGAAGAGGCGGTGAAGACCGCGCTGGGGGACAGGGCGCTGGCAGCTTCCCCCTCCCAGAGGGTGATACGGGCGTCCGCCGCCTGCGAGATCGCGCTGTCCCGCCCCGAAAGCTACATTGACGCGCTGGAGC
The DNA here is from genome assembly GCA_017551645.1 of Clostridia bacterium. GTDB lineage: Bacteria > Bacillota > Clostridia > Christensenellales > Aristaeellaceae > RUG14130. The sequence continues at coordinate 10,762 of JAFZLE010000158.1, forward strand.
TCACGCCGCTGTACCTCAGGATGTCCCAGGCGGAAAGGGAACGGGCGGAGAGGCTGGGCGGCGCATGACCGTCCTTTATCTGCGGGACGATTCGCGCCTTGACGACATGCTGGCAGTGGAGAGGAGCTGCTTTGCTTCGCCCTGGAGCCGGGAAGACATAAAAAACGCGCTGTCGGCCCCGTGGCTCAGGTGCATGGGCGTGTTTGAGGACGAACAGCTGATCGGCTGGGGCTGCGCGGGGGTGACACCGCCGGAGGCGCGGCTCATGACCATAGCGGTTCTGCCCGGATACCGCCGCAAAGGCTACGGAAAAACGCTGCTCAAGGCGCTTTTGCAGGCCGCTGCGGATACGGGCTGCGGCTATATGGAACTGGAATGCAGGGCAGGCAACCTTCCCGCCCAGCAGATGTATAAGACCCACGGATTCATAAAAGTCGGGATATCGAAAGGCTATTATACGGACACGGGGGAGGACGCGTATATCTACTGTCTGCCCTCTCTGCCTGAGGGAAAGCCGGAAAACGACCCGTATATCACAAAGATCTGACGGAGGGAACCTTTGGAGTTTGAGTATTCCGGCATAAAAGTGCATTATGAGATAAGCGGGCAGGGCGACTGGGTGACGCTTCTGCACGGCTGGGGCGGCTCGGTAACGAGTTTTCTGGGCGCGCAAAACCAGCTGTGCGGCCGGTTCAGGGTGCTGAACCTGGATTTTCCGGGCTTCGGGACCAGCGAGGAACCGCTGGACGACTGGGGCGTAAAAGAGTACGCCGAGTGCCTGCTGGCGCTGATGGACGAACTGGGAATAGAAAAAACAGCCGTTATCGCCCACTCCTTCGGGGGAAGGGTGGCGCTGAAGCTCGCTGACCTCAGACCGGGGATCGTCTCCAGGCAGGTGCTTACGGGCGGCGCGGGACTTAAGCCTGCCGAAACCAAGTGCAACGCTTCTCTCGCCTCCAGGCTCAAACGCGTTTACGACAACCCGCTGACCCGGAAGGTGCTGGGCGACGGCGGAGTGGATAAGATAAACAACGCGGTAAGAAGCCGTTTCGGATCCGAGGACTACAGAAACGCCTCTCCCCGCATGAGGGAGATATTCAAAAAGGTAATAGACGAAGACCTGGAGTATTGCCTTGACAAAGTCGCCTGTCCGACACTGCTGGTATGGGGCGAGTACGACACCGCCACGCCCCTGTGGATGGGCAGAAAGATGGAACAGCGGATAAAAGACGCCGCGTTGATAGTGTTTGAGGGCGGCACACACTTCGCGTACATTGAACAGTTCAGCCGTTTCATGGCGATCGTGAACAGTTTTCTGGGGGCATAGATATGTGGGGTTTGCTGATATTGGAACTTGCGCTGACCTGGGTGGGGCTTAATCTGGTTTCGCTGCACTACATACATATGCTGCAGCTGGAAAGCTACCAGCCCGACGGGTATATGCGCCATCTGATGCGCTATAAGGCCGAGTGGCAGGGCGTGACGCTGATAACCGGCCTGGTGTGCCTGGCCGCGCAGCTGATACTGCCCACTATAGTCTTCCCGCTGTTTACCGGGGAACGGGTGTACTCGATGATAATCTCCCGGGTGCTGATAATCGCCTTCTACGCCGTCATGTGCGGACGGGAAGCCTACCGGTTCTTCACGGCTAAGCCCAAAAAGCCCCTGGTCTATACCAAAAGATGCAAGCGCCTGATCGCGGCCAATGCGGCCGTCACCCTGCTTTGTGTGGTGCTGCTGGCGCTTATAGCGGCAAGGTTCGACAGTTCCGACCGGCAGACCATGCTTATGTGGGTGTCACCCATGGCGCTCATAGCGGCGCTGCCGTTCATAGTATACCTGAGCTCCCGCGCCATCCTGCCCGTGGAAAACCGCATAAACGAAGGCTTCAAGCGCGCTTCCCGGGAAAAACTTGCCAAAAACCCGAAACTCATCAAAGTGGCGATAACCGGCAGTTTTGGCAAGACGGGCACCAAGTACGCCCTGGGCACCATACTTGAGGGCAAGTACAAGACCTACATCAGCCCGGGTTCCACCAATACGCCCATGGGCCTGTGCACGGTGATAAACAACCGCATGCCCGGCGACGTACAGGTGTTCCTGGCGGAAATGGGCTCCCGGCACGTGGGGGATATAAAAGAGCTAACGCAGATCGTCGCGCCGGACGTGGCGCTGATCACTTCCGTGGGCGCGCAGCATCTTGAGACCTTCGGCAACGTGGAAACGGTGGCGAAAGCGAAGTACGAGCTCATCGAGGCGCTGGGCAAAAAGGGCAAGGCGTTTTTCGCCTCGGACGGCGCCTGGGTGGACAAGATGTACGAAATGGCGGCCTGCCAGAAGTTTTTGAGCGGGCTTGAAAACCCTGCCTGCGACATGTGGGCGGAAAACATCGAGACCGGCGCGTTCGGCTCCCGCTTCGAGCTGGTGACCAAAGACGGGCAGCGTCAGGCCTGCGAGACAGAGATACTGGGACGGCACAATCTGTCCAACGTGGTCCTGTCCGCCCTGGCTGCCAGGGAGATGGGGCTGTCGCTGGAAGAGATATCTGCGGGCATTTCCCGCTTAAAGCCCGTGGAACACCGCCTGCAGCTTATAAAGGGCGACATAAACGTATTGGACGACGCGTTCAACTCCAACCCCGTGGGGGCGAAGGAAGCGCTGAGGATACTGTCCTGCTTCCCGGGCAGGCACCTGGTGGTGACTCCCGGCTTTGTGGAGATGGGCGCGGACGAGGAAAAATACAACTTCGAGCTGGGCGGACAGATCGCGGAATACTGCGACGCGGCGATACTCGTAGGCAAAAAGCATACCGCGCCCATAATGAAGGGCCTGCTCAAAGCGGGCTTCAACCGCGCCAGCGTGATCCAGGTGGGCAGCCTGGACGAAGGCTCCCGCCGGATACGGGAATTCATTTCTTCCGGCGACGCGGTGCTGTTTGAGAACGACCTGCCCGACAACTATAACGAAAACTAAACTATTCCAGCACAGGAAGGAACTATTGAGATGAAACTTAAACTGGCGGTCATTTACGGCAGCCGTTCCTGCGAGCATGACGTATCGGTGATCTCAGCGCTGCAGGCGGCGGGCAAGGCGAATCCGGAGGAATACGAGGTCGTTTACGTATATATCGATAAAAACGGGGACTGGTACACCGGCTGGCGGTTAAACGACATAAAACTGTACCGGGATTTCGACCCCAAGGCTGCCACCAGGGTGATACCCATGGGGGAAAACGGCAAACTGGTGCTTTTGCAGCACCCGTCGGACAAGCTCCTGCCCTTCGGGTACCTTAAGCGCGTAGCGGAAGCGGACGTGTGCCTGTTGGTGCTCCACGGCATGAACGGCGAGGACGGTACCATTCAGGGCATGCTGGAGATGTGGCAGGTGCCCTATACCTCTTCCGGCGTGATGGGAAGCGCCCTGGGCATGGACAAGATAGTGATGAAGCAGGTGTTCCGCGCCAATGGCCTGCCCGTGGTAAAGGATGTATGGACGGACCGGAACGCGATAAAGAAGGATAAAAAGGCGGTAATGGAGCGCATCTGTGCCGAGCTCAGCTTCCCCGTGTACGTGAAGCCCGCCAATTTGGGCTCCTCCATAGGCATTTCCCGGGCGGAGGACATGGAAGACCTGTCCGAGGCGCTTTCCGTGGCGGCAGGCTATGACCGCAGGATACTGATCGAGGAAGCGGTGCAGGACCTGATGGAGATCAACTGCTCCGTACTGGGCTTTGACGGTGAGGCGGAGGCTTCCGTGACCGAGATGCCCGTGAGCTGGACCGAGTTCCTTTCGTTTGACGACAAGTACCTGCGGGGCGGCAAGGGCGGCACGAAGGGCGCCAAAACAGCCGGCACCAAGGGCGGCATGGCTAACCTGAGCCGCAAGATGCCCGCGCCCATATCCGAAGAAATGACCAAAAAGGTGGAAGAAATGGCCATAACCGCCTTCAACGCCCTGGACTGCAAGGGCGTGGCGCGGGTGGACTTTCTGTTGGACAAGGCCGCGGATAAGCTGTACGTGGGCGAGATAAACACCATTCCCGGCTCCCTGTCCTTCTATCTGTGGGAGGAAAAGGGGCTCAAGTTCGACAAGCTCATAGACAAGCTGGTGGAGTATGCCTTCAAAGCCAAGGCGGAGAAGAGCGAGAACGTGTTCTCCTACTCCTCCAACATACTTAACGGTTCCGCGGGGGCGAAAGGCGCGAAAAGGTAGTTTTTCCCCTGTTCGCTTTACGTATACCTAAGCGCGGCCAAATACATCTGTCACAGGAGCAAGCTTATGCGCAGATTTATCATGAACCTGCTGCCCCAGCTCAAGGACATCTACTCTCCCGGGGAAGTGAATTCCCGGGGGCGGCTGATCTCCCTTATCTCCAGCCTTGTGACATCGTTCTACAACGTATTCATAACGGGTATATTCTATACAGGCTTCCTTTCCATGTACGGCATATCCATCACGGGCGTGGGCATCGTGTCGTTTATTCCGTACATAGGCAGCCTGTTTTCTTTGTTCAGCCCATTTGTGCTGAAACGGTTCGCAAAACGCAAGACGGTGATGCTTTCCAGCAAGCTGTGCTTTTATTTCCTGTTTATAGTCGCGACGACTCTGATGCCCACGTTCGTGACCGACGGGCAGGCGCGGCTGTACTGGCTGATAGGCATACTGTTCGTGGCGTACGCCCAGTACGCGCTGTTCTCCCCGGGCATCACCGTATGGTTCTACAACTTCTATCCCAAGGAGAACGAGCGGCGCACCCGCTACATTTACTTCAACCAGCTGTTTTCTTCCGTAATGAGCAGCCTGGTGCTGCTGGTAAGCGGCGTCATAACCGACGCGGTGAGCGGCTCAAGCCACCAGAACACCATAATCCTCGTGCTCAGGTACTTCGCCTTCTTCCTGGTGATGATCGATGTGGGAGCCCAGTCCCGGGCGACGGAATACCCGTACCCGGACAACCGTTCCATGCGCCTTAAGGACGTGTTCACCGTGCCTGTAAAAAACAGGAAGTTCATGATGTGCATGCTGCTCATGTTCTTCTGGAACTTTATCTGCAACCTTAACAACGGCACCTGGAACTACCACCTGCTCAACCACATGGGCTTCGGATACACCGTGATCAACCTTATGAGCGTGAGCTACACGGTGCTGCTGCTGGTGTTCAGCAAAACGTGGAGAAAGCTGCTAAGGCGGTTTTCCTGGGTAAAGACCTTTGGCATATGCTGCCTGCTGTCCATGCCGGTGGACCTTATGATGTTCATGATGGATAGGCACTTACGGGGGCTGTACGTGCCGCTGTCACTGTGGCAGAACGTGATAAATGTGGGGTATAACCTTAGCTATGCCAACATACTGTACATGAACCTGCCCGACGGGGATTCCACTTCCTATATAGCGTTTTACTCCGTAGGCGCGAACCTGTGCGCGTTCATAGGCATGATCACGGGCGTATCCATAGTGAACCTGAGAAGCGACACACCGTTCATGTTCCTAGGCTTTGAGATATACACCGTACAGCTGACAGTGCTGGTACACGTGGTGTGCCTTCTGATAATGGGGCTCATGTGTTACTTTATGTGGCGCAGATTCACCAGCGAAAGCGAGATACAGCTGGTGGAAGTGACGTAGAAAACCGCGCAATGCTTAATGCAATAATTATAAGAGATAAAAAAGCTCCCCTGTTCCGAACTTAGCGGAACAGGGGAGCTATTCTTCGCTCCAGAACGCCTTGAGCGCGCCTTCAAGGGCGTTTTCCTTTATGCGTTTTGGGCGCAGGTGCCCGGGCAGCAGGCGCCGGTATGCGGGCAGGAAGTCGCGCTCGTCTATGAACAGAAGCACGCCCCGGTCGGTATCGGAGCGGATCACGCGGC
>JAFZLE010000159.1 GCA_017551645.1 Clostridia bacterium
GTCCCCGCTTTCCATTTCTATCGTCACGATGGGATTAGCCATATTGCCCTCCTATTTTTCTATCTTTTCTGCTTTGTATTCCACGCCTTTGGTATCCACACGTATGGTCTTTATCACCTGGTCGGTCAGGGGACGCTCGTTGCTGCGGTTGGTAGGTACATTACTGATTTCCATGGCGGTATCCATGCCGTACACCACCTTGCCAAATGCGGCATAATTGCCATCCAGACTATTGGGCGCTGTTTGTTCGGTCTCGTTGGTCACGATAAAGAACTGGCTGCCCGCGGAATCCATGGGCGTAGATCTTCTGGCCATTGATACGGTGCCCTGAGTATGCAGTAATGTATTGCCTTCAAATCCGTTTGCTTTAAACTCACCCTTTATAGTATAACCAGGTCCACCTGTTCCGTCACCGTTGGGGTCTCCGCCCTGAATCACGAAACCCTTGCTTATGCGGTGAAAAGTAAGGCCGTCATAGAACTTGCCGTTGGCCAGCTCCACGAAGTTGGCCACCGTGTTGGGCGCCATTTCCGGGTACAGCTCTATCACTATCTTTTTGCCGTTCTCCATGGTCAGCGTGGCCACGGGGTGGTTTTCGTCCACCAGCTCGTACTTGGGGCCCATGGCGCCGCGGATCATGAACGCCGCCGCTATCACCAGCAGCAGCACGCCCACGGACACCAGTGCCAGCATCAGCCTCTTCTGGCGCTTTTTTTTGCTTAGCAGTCTTTTTTTGTTGTTGTTGTGATGATTTCCCATAAATGATCTCCTCAGACTATTTCTGTAACGTATACCGTTTCATTTTCCACGCGGAAGCGCACGTCCCGCCCCGCGAAGAAGAAACCGTACACCCTGTCCGGGTCATCCTGGTAGCCGGGCCGGGGATCCAGAGAAAGCGCCTGCGTGAGGGTCTCGACCTCGTCGGGCGAAAACTCCGCCTTCAGCTCTTCCGGGAACACCACGGCGCACCTGACGCCCTTCAGCTCCTCGCCGAAGCCCCCAACGGCGTCTATCGCCGTGTCCGCGTAGGGGAGATAGGGCTTTATGTCGTATACCGGGGTGCCGTGCTTCATGTCCCCGCCGGACACCGTGAGGCTGCCGTCGGGATTCACTCCCTCAAGCTTTACCAGCGTGAGCCCCAGGGGATTGGGACGGAAGGGGGAACGGGTGGCAAATACGCCCCTGCGCTCGTTCTGACCCAGCTTGGGCGGGCGCACGGTGGCGCTTTTGGAAGGCTCGCCGTCAAAGCCCCACACCAGCCACAGGTGGGAAAACTCCGCTATGCCCCGTATCCAGTCGGGCCCCGAAAACTCCTTCTCAAAGCGTATCACGCTTTTGAGCCCGGGGCACAGGCCGCTCTGCCGGGGCAGGCCGAACTTGGTGGGAAACGCGTTCTCCACCCGGGCGACAGGCCGTATCAGCACTGTTCCAGCATTTCCTTAAGGTTGTTTATGTCGTATTCCAGCGCTTTTACGCAGTCTTCCATGCCTTCGAACTCCACGCTCAGCCAGTGGTCGTAGCCCGCGTCTTTAAGCAGCTTTAGGCAGGCAGGCACGTTTACCGCGCCGTGGCCTATGATGGCACCCCGCAGGCGGTTGCCCCCCGCGGTGCCGAACCAGCCCTGGGGCGGCACGTACTCGCCCGCGGCCTTGTAGTGGAAATCCTTGGCGTGGGCGTGCACCGCCATGGGCGCGGCCGTTTTAAGGGCGTCCTCGGGCCTTTCGTCCGCGCACATGAAGTTGCCCATGTCCACCAGCCAGCCGAAGTTGGGATGGCCCACCGCCTCTATCAGCTTCTTCACCCGGTCGGACCTCTGGAAGAAGTAGCCGTGGTTCTCTATCATGGTGTGGATGCCCAGTCCCGCGGCGTACTCGGTGACCCTGCGGTAGCCTTCCGCCACTATCGGCAGCGCCTCCTCCACGGTGTACTGCCTGCCCTCGGCGTCCCTGCCGCCGGTGGAGTCGTGGCGCATGCGCTTGGTGTTCAGCCGCGCGGCCACCTCCAGTTCCTTTTTGAGCGTCTCCACCTGGGCGTCCAGCCCGTTTTTAAGGAAGTCCGCGCCCACCATGTAGGCGATAATCGGGATGCCCTCGTCCCGGGACTGCTTTTCCAGCTCGCCCGCCAGCGCCAGCATCTCCTCGTGGGTCTGGCGGCCCCTGACGATCTCCACGCCCTCATAGCCCATCTTCCGGGCGGCGGGGATCACGTCCATGATGTTCATGCGCCCGTCGTTCAGGGCCTGGGAAAAGCTGTAGCTCGATACCGCGATCTTCATATGTTCGTTCCTTTCGTGAAGTGGAATTGATATTCGCTGCCGCTTGCGCGGGGAAAGCGCTCAGCCGGCGGAAGAACGGGCTTTGACCGAATGATACCTGCCCAGTATGTAGTATTCCGCCGTGACCCCGCGCACCGGGCTGGGGTCACGGGTCAGCACGGTAAGGCTCAGCGTGCCGCTGCCCGCGCGCTCTATGTCCATGAGCCCCACTTCCTGGTAAAGCAGCTCTTCGTCTCCCGGAAGGGGCTCGGATTTCAGCGTCACCCACTGGGCGGAAAACGGGGAGTAGCTGATCATTTTCACCGTTATGTCGGCAAAATAGTATTCGTCAATGCTGCCGAGGGCGGCTTCGCCCTTAAAGCGCACGAAATCGTCCCTCCGTTCGGCGGCGGGCGTTATTTTAACGTCGGCTTCCAGCTTGAGCACACTGGTTATGGCGTAAAACGCCACCGCCAGCGCGCACAGGAGCGCGACTGCCATAAGCACTATCGACAGCTTCTTCATCGTTCCTCCATTTGGGGTTAAGTATATCACATTTTTCCGTTATTGTCAAAAACGGATGTATGGGGTAAAATAGTAAAAAACGCACGGAGGGATACTGATGAACATAGCAGTCTACTGCGCCTCCCGTCCCGGGAACGACCCCGCTTTCGCCCGCGACGCCTGCGAAGTGGGCAGGTGGATAGGCGGGCACGGCCACACCCTGGTCTACGGCGGCTCGCATACCGGGCTGATGGGGCAGGTCGCCTCCGGCTGCCTGGACGCGGGCGGGGAGGTGATCGGCGTGATACCCGAGATCCCCGAGCTCATGGCGCGCAAAAATCCCCTTTTGAGCCGGGTGATCGTCACCAGGGACATGGCGGACCGGCGCAGCGAGATGATACGCCTGGCGGACGGCTTTATCGCCCTGCCCGGGGGACTGGGCACCTTCGACGAGGTCACCGAAGTGCTGAGCCTCAAGAGCCTGGACCTGGTAAAGGGCAGGGTGGCGTTTTTCGACACCCTGGGCTACTACGCGAAGCTTAAGGACGCTTTACGAAGCATACTCGAGCACGGCTTCGGGGAAGAGGCGTACTTTTCGCAGGTGGGTTTCGTGAGCAGCGTGGAAGAGCTGGAAAGTTTCTTTAACGCAGAGTAACTCCTGTCCGGGCGGGCAAAGCCTGTCATTGACAAAAACAGTTAACCATTGTATAATATTTCCATGAGGGCAGAAGCCCTTAACACTATAAACTAAGGAGCGACGTTTTCATGAAGAAACTGCTTGCTGTCCTGCTGGCGCTGGTAATGGCGCTGGGCATGGCGTCCTTCGCGCACGCGGACGCCCTGGACCCCGAAGAACTGTCCGTGCTGCTGTGCGGCGACGACAGCCTTGTGGACCTGATCGAGGAAGCTCAGGCCGAAGGCGAACTGGTGGTTTACGGCTGCGCCGAGGAAGCCTACGTAATGGCCGCCGCCAAGCACTTTGAAGAGCTCACCGGCATCGCGACCAGCGCGCAGCGCCTGTCCACCACCCAGGTGCAGGGCAAGATCATCGAGGAAAACCACAATCCCTCTGCCGACGTATGGTTCGGCGGCACCAACGATCCCTACAACGAGACCGCCAAGGACGGCTACCTGCTGGCTTATGAAGCGGTCAACGCCAAGAACCTGATCGGCCCCGCCTTCCGCGATCCCGACGGTTACTGGTACGGCATCTACAAGGGCATCCTGGGCATCATGGTCAACACCGAGGAGCTCCAGCGCATGAACCTTGAGGCTCCCAAAGGCTGGGACGACCTGCTCAAGGAAGAGTACAAGGGCCTGATCTGGTCCTCCAACCCCAACACCGCCGGCACCGCCAAGCTGGTCATCAACACCATGGTGCAGCTCAAGGGCCACGACGAAGGCATCGCCTACCTGGTAGCGCTGGACAAGAACATCGCCCAGTACACCAAGAGCGGCAGCGGCCCCAGCAAGAATGTGGGCCCCGGCGAGTGCGTGAGTGGCATCGGCTGCCTGCATGCCGGCA
>JAFZLE010000160.1 GCA_017551645.1 Clostridia bacterium
ATTATCTCCGTCATCCTCGGAGTTTTCTCAATGCGGTAGCGACAACACATGCGTGTGCTTGCGGTCTCCTATGTTACCTTACGTTCCCGAAACTCAGAACCCGAGATAACCCGCGTCCCTGTTCGTTCCGTGCAGGTACTGATATCTGTAAAACATGTTTATATACTTGGCGGCGTTGAACCTGCGCCCTCCCCGTATCTGGTACAGTTTGTCCCTGACCAGCTGGAGATTCAGCTTGTTGCGCAGCTGAAGCGCGGCTGCAGTCATTTCGGAAAACGGCAGGACTAGCGCATGATCGGTCCCATCGTCTATCACTATCCTGTCGCCGTAAAGAGAGATGCCCGCTTTTTTCCTGAGCAGATTCTTGCTGCGGTACACTATCACTTCCAACAGATCGGCAGTTTCCCTGTACAGCGGAGTGTCAAGGTGCGAAGCCGGGTCCAGCGAGCGCATGAAATCCTGCTGCGCGTCGTACCAGTCTGAGAACCATTCAAACGGAAACTCGCAGTTCACGCCCCGCAGGCGCTTGTCTTCCCCATACTCGACCGTGCGCTTGCATTTGTCGCAGCTGATTCGGTTGCCCTCGCTGTGAAAAGAGGACAGGCCGCACCAGGGGCACCAATACGCCACACGTTCCAGGTATTCCGCGCGATGGTTGGACCGGTAGCGTCTGCCGTCGTCTGTCGCCTCGCTGACCGTCAGCCCGTTTCTGATCTGCCTGTACAGTTCTTCATCCGAGTATCCCGCCGCTTCCTCAGGCTCTATCACACGGGAGACTCCGGCCCGGATAGTGCCTTTTCTTATGGCGTTGCTCCAGCGGGGCTGAACGCCGAAACCTCCGTCTATCCTGTACAGTACCACGGGCAGTTTCAGCAGTTTCGCCAGGGGCCCTATCGATGCGCGCATAGATTCCGTCTTTCCGCTGTATGTGATGTTGCCTTCGGGCGCCAGGGCGATATTCCCGCCTTCCCGGGCGATATTCAGCATGGTGCGCACCGCCAGCACGTCAGTAGACTGCTTTCTGAAAGGGATCGGGGAACAGAAAAAGCGGATGATCCTGGAAACGATACCCATGGAAAACAGATCCTCGGTGCCCACAAAATATATAGGTCTTTTGAAGGATGCCTGGACGATGAACTGATCGAATACCGTCTGATGATTGAATAGTATCAGATGCGCCCGCCCGTTTTCGTTTTTGAACTTTTCGGGCCTGCAGCCGTACATGAATCTGGTGTATGGGTATGTCGCCCAGGTGATCAGGTTCCGTACAAAGGGATGCAAGTGCCGTTTGATCCATTTTTTCCTTTTATTCATTCAACAGTCTCCTGCTGTTTCGGTTTCCGACGGGATGCTGAGTATTTGTGCCTTTAAAGCTCAGCTTATCGGTGAGTCAGGCAGGTTCCTTGCCAGTTCTATGCCCGGCACGTCCAGATCGCCGGCGTCGGGTTCGGACAGGCGCACGGCATCGCTGCCTGCCAGCTTCGCCGCAATGCCCGCCAGGTATGCGCTTTTGCCTTTGGCGACGCACATACGGTCCGGATAGGCTTTGATAAGCGTTCTGAGCGCCGATATGCGCCGCGTGTCCCAGCCCGGATTGTACGCGTGGAAGTGCTTTATTCGCATGGTGTCATAGGCGGCGGGGCATTCGCCCAGACGCAGTTCCGGTATATCATGAGGATCTTCCATAAGATACTGTATGTCCAGTTCGTCGGCGGGAAGCTCAGGGAAAACGCGGTCCATTATCTCGGCGCACGCATCCTTGTCCAGTTTGGCAAGATTGTTCCGCATTATCCTTTTGACCAGAGAGAACAGCGCATCCTCGCCCTGTATGAATCCGTTAGTTTCCACGTGGGGCCGTATATCGCCTATCAGCAGATCCTGCGGGTCTATGTCCATGTCGATCTCTTCGCCATAAGGGTTATCCAAACCGAACGCGCGGCAGAAAAAGTCGTAGGCGTGCTCCCGGGTCGGCTTGTCGTAGCTGTGCGGCGCGCTGCGGTAGAATGTCTCAAACCGGTCTGCCGCCCCGTAAAGCTCGTATACTCGCCTGACCGCCGGGAACTCCACTTCCCTGGAGTGCACCGTCCAGTCGCCGTCGCTGGCGGCCATGAACAGCGGGCGTGGAGCTATGCACATTGCGTAATCGACAGAGCAGTACTTTGTGCGCAAAAACGGCGCGTTCTCGCAGCCGCACCCGCCCTGCATGTAAGCCGACACCATGTTAATGGGTGCGGCAGCCTTGACGCGTTCGTCCAGCATGGATAAAAACCAGGTCTGCGTCCCTCCTCCGGAGCAGCCCGTACAGCCGATGCGGGAGGCGTCTACATACGGCAGGCTGCTCACGAAGTCCAGCGCTTTCACGCTGTTGTTCAGCTGCAGCGCGAAGTGGCTGAAGTTCCAGTCCTCAAACTCGGGCAGATATCCGTTGTGGTCGATCTGGCTCGAATCGTTCCAGCCCACCATGTCATAGATAAAGGCAACCATGCCGCGCATGGCGAAGTTCGCGCAGCGCTGCGGAAGGCGCCCCAATGGGCTCAGCTCCACTCGTCCGTTTTCCCAGTGGCCGTGCGGATTCAGCACCGCGGGATACTTGCGGCTGATATCCTTGGGCCTGTACAGATTGCCGGCCACATAAAAACCGGGCAGGCTCTGGAATATCACCTTTTCCACTATAAAATCCGGGAACTCGACTGCGCCGAACACTTTGGGCTGCAAAGGCGCATCATGTTTAAGCAGGTCTATGGCGGACGCGAAGCGCAGGTTCGCGATCAGATCACGCTTGAGTTCTTCCCACTCGCCGAGCGAAGCCGGCGATACCGGAGTTTTGATCTCGTCAAGCGAATGAAGTTTCATAGGCATTCTCCCAGTTGATTCGGTAAACCTTTTATTCGGCAAGACCCCGGCGGATACGCCTGCATCACGCCTCGCTGCCTGTCAGCTGCAGTTCTTTGGCGTGCTCTCTCATGCCTTCTATGCAGATCTCCGCCACGTCCTTAAGCTCCATCCCCAGCCGTTCGCAGCCGTTCAGTATCAGTTCCCTGTCGCACTTGGCGGCAAAGCGCTTGTCCTTGAATTTCTTCATGAAGCTTTTTACTTCCAGGTCCTGGATGCCGTTGGGGCGCATTCTGGCGCAGGCCTGGATGATGCCCGTGAGCTCGTCCACGGTATACAGGCTCTTTTCCAGATCGCTCACCGGTTCCACGTCCGAGCAGATGCCGTAGCCGTGGCTCAGGATCGCCCGTATGTCCTCTTCGTCCACGCCCGCATCGCGCAGCGGCTGGGCAGTATGCCTAAGATGTTCTTCCGGGTATTTCTCGTAATCGTAGTCATGCAGCAGACCTATGGCCTGCCAGTGTACCGCGTTCGGGCCAAAGTGCACCGCCATGGCGCCCATGGCGTAGCATACATTCAGTTCGTGCAGCAGCAGATGGTCTTCAGTGACCATCGCGGCGTTCAACTCGCGCGCCTTTTCAAGTGTCAGCATACTCTATACC
>JAFZLE010000015.1 GCA_017551645.1 Clostridia bacterium
GATTAATGCTGTACATTTACTTGTTACCCAATATGCGTGCGTAGACCTTTTTCTCGTTGTACTTAATGAATATGGCGCCGCCCACCAGGCACACCGCGCCGGAGATTATGGCGATAAGCCGGTAGCCGAAGCCGTTTTCCCACTTGAAGCCCACGATGCTGGACACGATTATCAGCGCCAGCGCCTGGCCCATCTTCATGGCAAAGGTGCGGGCGGCGTAGAACATGCCCGCGCGCTCCTCGCCGGTGTCCAGCGCGTCGCACTCGGCGATGTCAGCCACCACAGCCTGGGGCAGTATGCCGAATATGGCCATGGCGGGGGCGGCCAGCACACACAGTATAATGCCCTGGATGACAGGGTCTATGCTCATGAGCCCCATGCATGCGGTGTAGGCGAATGCCACAACGAATATGCAGAAGGCTATGAGTATGAGCTTTCTTTTGCCGAACATGGGAGTAAGCTTGCTGACCAGGGGGTAGAACAGCACGCTCAGCGCGGTCATCAGCACGAAGAACAGAGTGCTCATGCCGTCGTCCAGGTTGAGCAGACCGGTCACGAAGTACAGCATGGCGGTCTGGAACATGGTGATGCCCAGGAAGTAGATGATGTCGCTGGCCACAAATATCCTGAAGTCCTTGTTGCGGAAGGTGGCTTTCAGGCTCTTGAAGGCGGTGGACTGGGCGGGCTGCGCGGTCACGTATTCTTTTTCGTTTATGGTGAATACGGGCACGAACAGGCAGACGACGCCGATCACGCTGAGTATGGAGAATATGATCCGGACGGCGGTATAGTGTTCAACACCGGCGCCTTCCATAAAGCCCCACAGCATGGGCGCGGTATAGGCGATGGCCATGCCGGCGATAAAGGTGAAGGATATGGTGGTGGAAATGCTCATGCGGGTCTTCTGATCCGTACCGAGCTCGGGTATAAGGGCGTTAAAGGGCGTGCAGTACATGGTCATGAACAGGTAGAAACCTGTGAGCATGACGAACAGGAACGCCGCGTTTATCCAGCTGCTGCCGGACACGGGGGACCAGAAAGCGAGTATGGTGAAGATGCCGAAGGGGATCGCGGCGGCCTTCATGAAGGGGATGCGGCGGCCCCTGGGGTTTTTGCTCCTGTCGGACAGGGACGCGATCCAGGGGTCGGTCACGGCGTCGAACACCCGTCCGAAACCGGTGATAAGGGCGAGGATGCTTATAAGGCCGAAGATCACGGGGCCGGTCTCAAAAAACGGGTTTTCGGCGAGGCCGGTGGATTTGTCGGGCACGTAGAAGTTTACGAGATAGTTGCTGATCAGGGCGCTTAACAGCGACCAGCCGAACTGGCCGATGGCGAAACACCAGACCTTGCCGCGGGTGAGTTTCTTGGGCTGAGCCATAGGGCGATCATCCTTTCGATAATTCGTTATCCAATACATTGTAACATAAACAAGGGGAAAACTCAAGCGCAGGCCAAATTCCTCTTTTTTTTGACGGGAGAATGGTGTATAATTATCCCGTTAAGGAGATATATATGGCTGATTATTTTGACGCTGTGGTCATAGGAGCAGGTCATGCGGGCTGCGAGGCGGCGCTGGCGCTGGCGCGGATGGGACAGAGCACTCTGCTTCTGACGCTGAATATCGATTCCGTGGCCATGATGCCCTGCAATCCGTCCATAGGCGGCACAGGCAAGGGACATCTGGTAAGGGAAGTTGACGCGCTGGGGGGCGAGATGGGCCTCGCGGCGGACGATACTTTTATACAGAGCCGCATGCTCAACACCGGCAAAGGCCCCGCCGTGTACAGTTTAAGGGCGCAGGCGGACAAAGCCGCCTACAAAAAGCGCATGCTGGACGCGGTGCTCAAACAGGAGGGGCTGGATCTAAGGCAGGGCGAAGCCGCGGAAATACTTACGGACAACGGCCGCGTACGCGGCGTAAGGACCGCCACGGGCATGGAGATAAACTGCCGCGCCGCGGTGATATGCACGGGCGTGTACCTGAAAAGCCGTATAATCATAGGGCAGCATTCCTGGGAGGGCGGGCCGCAGGGCCTGGTCGCCGCAACTATGCTGACCTCATCGCTTATGGACCTGGGTTTTTCCGTGCGCCGCTTCAAGACGGGCACTCCCGCCCGCTTAGACGGCCGCACCATAGATTTCTCAAAAATGGAGCCCCAGGAGGGTGACGACCCCATAGTGCCGTTTTCTTTCCTGACGGACGCCGGGCCGCTGGTTAACCGGGCGAAATGCTACCTGACCTACACAAATCAGGAGACACATAAGATAATACTGGACAACATCCACCTGTCGCCCATGTATTCCGGCCAGATAAAGGGCACCGGCGCGCGCTACTGCCCGTCCATAGAGGACAAGATAGTCAAATTCAGGGACAAGGAGCGCCATCCCATATTCATGGAGCCGGAGGGGCTTAACACGGTGGAATGGTACGTGCAGGGCATGTCGTCTTCACTGCCCGAGGAGGTACAGCGGCGGGTATACGCCACCGTGCCGGGGCTGGAGCACGCCAAGGTGATGCGCCCCGCCTACGCCATTGAGTACGACTGTATTGACCCGATGGCGCTTGACGGGACACTGGGCGCCAAACATATCAAGGGACTGTATCTGGCAGGCCAGATAAACGGCACCAGCGGCTACGAGGAAGCGGCTGCCCAGGGCATATACGCGGGCATGAACGCCGCGCTGTACCTTAAGGAGCAAGCGCCGCTCATACTGGACAGGAGCCAGAGCTATATAGGCGTCATGGTGGACGACCTGACTACCAAGGGCACCGACGAGCCTTACCGCATGATGACCTCCCGCGCTGAGTACCGTCTGCTGCTCAGGCAGGACAACGCGGACCAGCGCCTGACCGAACTCAGCCATGAGAAGGGGCTTGCGGGTGAGGACAGGATAAGGCGCATGGAAAAGAAACTGGAGGAGAAAAACACCGCCCGCAAGTATCTGGAAGCGCATTTCACGCCCCCGTCCGAAAAATTGAACAGGCTGCTTGCCGAAACCGGTGAAACGGAGATGA
>JAFZLE010000016.1 GCA_017551645.1 Clostridia bacterium
AACGGAAGTAAAGTTGTTCTCGGTGGCGGTGGCGGTCACGCGGCACTCGTCGCCGACCTTAACGTCCGAGATGTCGGACTCGTCCACGCGGATGGAGACTCTCATATGGCTGAAGTCCACCAGTTGCAGCAGGGTGTCGCCTTCCTTTACCTCGTCGCCCTCGGCCACCTGGAGCTGGTTTATCCTGCCGTCAAAGTCCGCGGTCACGCTCTTGCCGTTGCTGAAGCGCAGAAGCGTGTCGCCCTGCTTTACGTCCGAGCCCTTTTCCGCGTACAGCGCGCGCACAGTGCCGTCAAAGGCGGCGGTGTAGGTAGTGTTGTTTACCGCCTGCAGCGTGCCGCTGAAGGACAGGGAATTTGAGATGGTGCCCGTGGTGGCGCTGTACGCCTGGTAGTTCACGGTGTACTCGCTTTTGAGTTTCTGTATAACCGCATAGACCGCCGTGCCCAGCACGGCCATTATCAGCACGAATATTATCAGCCGCCTGAGCCGCCTGAGCCTGCGCTTCGCCCTTTTCGCCTTTTCCTGTCTGGCTGCCAGCGCCTTCGCGGCCCTGAGCTCCTTTTTGGACTGTTCCCGCTTCGTTTCGGAGGCGGTCCCGGTTTTGTCTTCGTTCTTCATGCGGCGTATCTCCTTGCATTTATCCGCCGGGCGCGCCGCAGCGCACGCCCTGCTCATGGCATCGTAGCACATGATACGCCGCCAACCTAAAACGAACCTAAAACTGGAGTTTAAGCTGCGCGGTTTTTGCCGCGATCCGCTTCCCGTTCCGCGCCGCGGCGCCCGGAACGGCGCTTTTTTCGCGCATAGTTTACATTTGCTTGACACATACCCCGGGTTATGTTAAAATTTCGTGTGTAAAAAATCGACTGCGGCATATACTATGTATGGACGCAGTTGTTTGCGTGAAAGGGGGCAGGCGGTACAGGAACTAATACGCCGCGGCGCGCCGCCGCACTTTGTCAAAGAGCATTATTAACACCGCAAAAGGAGTGTGTTGTATGACCAAGAAAAAGTTCCGGACTCTTGCGATGATCTTCCTGGCGCTGATAATCGTGTTCAGTTTCTGCGCCCAGCTGATCATCACCCGCGGCTACACCATCACCGCCCAGCACGTGACGCTGGAAGTGAGAGGTGCGGACCTCACCATGGATATCTACCGTCCCTCCAAAGTCACGGCTGACACCAAGCTGCCCTGCATGATACTCAGCCACGGCGGCTCCGAGTGCCTGTCCGTGGACAGCCTGCACGCCTGGGAGTACGCCCGCCGCGGCTATGTGGTGCTCAACGTCAACATGTACGGCGCGGGCACCGCTGACATGCCTGACTATTTCGAGGACGGCAAGCCCTACAACCGCAACCAGGGCACCAGCGGCCTGTACGACGCGCTGCAGTACGCCCGCTCAATCTCCTACGTGGACTCCACCCGCATCGGTATGTGGGGCCACTCCCAGTCCTACTCCATCTACGGCCCCGTGCTGGTGCTGGACGGCGCGCTGCTGTCGCTTAACGACCGCATGTTCAACGCCCTGCATGACGAGTTCGGTCTCGAGATAACCGCCGAGCAGCTGGCGCTGAACGCCGACGATGTGGCGGCCGAGAACCTGAGCGAAGACCAGATGAAGGAATACGAGTACATCAAGGCCGAGCAGCAGAAGATAGTGGACAACTATGTTGTGGCGGCCCGCGTATTCGACAACAACTGCTGCCTGATGAAGACCACCGTGGCCGGCATCGAAGTGACCCGCACCGTGCACACCAACCTGCAGATCGGCGGCGAGCGCAACGGTACCTCCGCAACCTCCGCCACCCGCTTCACCCAGCCCTCCGAGCGCTATAAGCAGATCTTCTGCGTAGACGGCGCCATGGAGCGCAACTCCTATTACGCCATCCCCGACACCGTGGCGGACCCCGAAGCCCGTTCCACCATGCTGGGCACCGCGTTCCAGGACAGCGTGGCCACCAACGAGGAACTGCGCGAAGCCTTTGAGAACCGCAGCATATTCTTCACCTACAACCCCTCCACCCACCACAACGGCAACCTGTGGTCCCACGAGGCCGTCAGCACCACCATGGAATTCTTTACCCAGGCGCTACGCTACAACAACGGCGACCTTGACGACCCCAACACCCAGCCTATCAGCACCAAAGATATGATGGGTTCCTGTATCGCTATCATACTGACCACACTGGCCACTTTCTCGCTGCTGGGCTTCCTGTGCGCCCTGGCCGGCGTGCTGCTTTACAAGGACTCCTTCGAAGGCCTGGCTGTGCCCGCGTACCAGCCCAGGCTTAAGATCAAGAGCCTCGACTTCCTGCTGGTGACCGTCATCGCCATTATCACCACCTTCGTTGCGGCGAAGTTCGGTTCCGATGAGAATCTGGGCATGAAGACTTCCAACGCCGTAATGAGCAAGTTCCTGCCCACCGAGCCCGGCCACACCCGCCTGTGGTGGATGATCGCGACCACCGCCGCCTGCGGCGCCGTGCTGTTCGCCATATTCGCCCTGATCAAGCACTTTACCAAGGGCAAGTCCACCGTGGCCAAGGTGTCCGACCTGCATATCGGCATCGGCTGCAAGAACGTGTTCAAGACCCTGTGGCTGTCCGTGATACTGTTCATCGCCGCCTACATACTCACCGCCTTCGTCATGGGCGCGTTTGACGGGCGCTTCCAGTTCGTCGACGGCAGCCTCGAGCTTATGAAGCCCTACTCCTTCGTGCGCATGATCAAGTACTTCGTTGTGCTGCTGCCCTTCACCTTCGTTATCAGCGGCCTCAACAACCTGACCATAGTGGACGGCGTGAGCGACGGTGTGGACACCGCCATATCCGTGGTGGTCAACTCCCTGGGCACCTGGCTGTTCATAGGCATCGCTTCCATCGTCACCTTCTCCACCACCGACCACATGACCTTCTGGGGTCTGCACACCATGCTGCCGGCGATCTGCCTGGTGCCGATGTGTAACTACCTGTACCGCCGCCTGTACAAGAATACGGGCAGCATCTGGGCAGGCGCCTTCTTCGTTGCCCTGTTCATCGCCTGGAGACTGGCGGGCTATGTATCCCACCGCTTCATGTTCTGGGGCTACGACAGTGTGATCACCCGCTTCTTCGGCTTCTAAATGCCGAACCGAAAGGCGCCGTCCATATGGACGGCGCCCTTTTTTGTGCCTTGAACGGTCGTATATGGCCTATTCCAGCGTCACGGTCACTTCGTGCGCGGCGGGAGCCTTGTCCGCAGGAATGAGCCCGCCGCCGATCTCCCTGCCGTCGACCGTTACGCGCACGCGGCCCTTCTCGCCGCCCGCCCTGTTCAAAACATGTATGCTGTATGTGCTGCCCCTGAACTTGCGGGTGAGCTTTACGTCTGTAAGGAACGCGGGCAGGCAGGGGTCGATCTTAAGCCCGTCGAACTCCGGCTTGATGCCCAGTATGCCCTGGCTGGCCGCGTAGAAGGTCCACGCCGCGGTGCCCGTGAGCCAGCTGTTCTTCGCCTGGCCGAACCTGGGCGCGTAGGGGCCCGCCACCATCTGGCTGTAAACGTAGGGCTCGGTGTGATGCAGTTTCTGGTCCGTGATATAGGACGGGCAGGTGCGCCTGTAAATGTCGAACGCCCTGTCGCCGTGGCCCAGCACCGCTTCCGCCAGCACTATCCAGGGATTGTTGTGGCAGAATATGCCGCCGTTCTCCTTGTATCCGGGAGGATAGGAGCTGATCTCGCCCAGCTCCAGGTGGTATCTGGTATAGGGCGGCGTGTGTATCGCCACGCCGTGCTCACTGAGCAGGTGTTTGCGCACGGAATCCAGCGCCTTCTGGGCGTAGCCTTCCTTTACACCCACGCCCGCCATCACCAGGAAGCCCTGGGGTTCGATATATATCTTGCCTTCTTCGCATTCATTGCTGCCTACCTTGTGCCCGTAGGCGTCGTAGGCGCGCAGGTACCACTCGCCGTCCCAGCCGTGCCTGAGCACCGCCTGCTCCATGGCCTGCTTATGGGCGGGCACGGCGTCCGCCTCCTCCTGCCAGCCGAACTCGCGGCACAGGCGGGCGTAATCGTCGCTCACGCCCACGAACATGCCCGCTATGAACAGGGACTCCGCCACGCCGCTCTCAAAGTTCGCGGTGGTCTGGAAGCTCTCCCCGGGGGTCGACGAGAAGCAGTTGAGGTTAAGGCAGTCGTTCCAGTCCGCGCGCCCGATAAGGGGCAGCCCGTGGGGGCCTTTGTGGTCTATGGTGTAGTGGTAGGAGCGGCGCAGGTGCTCCATCATGCTTTCAGCCACCGTCTCGTCGTTGTCAAACGGGACATTTTCGGAAAGTATGCTTATGTCCCCCGTCTCCTTCACGTACGCCGCCACGCCGAAGATGAGCCACAGCGGGTCGTCGTTAAAGCCGCTGCCCACCTCGAAGTTGCCCCGCTTGGTAAGGGGCTGGTACTGGTGGTACGCGCTGCCGTCCTTAAACTGGGTGGCCGCTATATCGATGAGCCGCTCCCTGGCGCGGGAGGGTATCAGGTGCATGAAGCCCAGCAGGTCCTGGGAGGAATCCCTGAAGCCCATGCCCCTGCCAATGCCGCTTTCAAAGTAACTGGCTGAGCGTGACATATTGAAGGTGACCATGCACTGGTACTGGTTCCACACGTTCACCATGCGGTCCAGCTTTTCGTCTCCGGAAGAGACATTGTAAATAGACAGCAGACCGTCCCAGTATTCGGCCAGCGCTTTGAACGCCGCGTCGAACTGCGCTTCGGTCTTAAAGGCGTCCAGCAGTTTCTTCGCGGGGGCCTTGTTTATCACGTTGGGGGCGATAAACTTCTGATCCTGCGGGTTCTCACAGTAGCCCAGCAGGAATATGAAGCTCCTGCTCTCGCCGGGCGCGAGCGTGAACTTAAGGTTGTGGCTGCCTATGGGCGCCCAGCCGCTGGCCACGCTGTTCCGGCTCCGGTCCTCAAACACCGCGGCGGGAGAATCAAAGCCCCTGTACGCGCCCAGGAAGCTGTCACGGTCCGTGTCGAAGCCCTGCACGGGGGCGTTCACCGCGTACACGGCGTAATGGTTGCGGCGCTCCCGGTACTCGGTCTTGTGGTAGATGGCGCTGCCCTCTATCTCCACTTCGCCGGTGGAGAAGTTGCGCTGGAAGTTGGTGGAGTCGTCCTGGGCGTTCCACAGGCAGAACTCCACAAAGCTGAACAGTGACACGTCCTTAGCGGCGCCTGACTTGTTCTCAAGCGTGAGCTTGGTCACCAGCGCGTCGCTGCCGAATGGCACCATGGAGACCTGGCAGGCCTTGAGGCCGTCCTTCTCGCCCGTTATGCGGGTGTAGCCCAGGCCGTGGCGGCACTCGTAGGCGTCCAGCTTCGCC
>JAFZLE010000161.1 GCA_017551645.1 Clostridia bacterium
GGTGACGCTTTCGGATGAAATACAGATTACAATTGATTAGGAGGCACGTATGAAAAAGGGTCTCGCATTGATCATGGCGCTGATTCTGGTACTTGCGCTGGTCCCCGCGTCCCTTGCCGACGGGCAGGAGAACGCCGTGGCCTGGGCCCAGGACAGACTGAATGAGGGCTGGATGGAGGACTATGACCTGGAGAATGGCTGCCAGGACGTGGATCTGATCAAGTATTACTTCGATTACCTGGGCGAGCAGCCTATAAACGGCTATGCTTCTGCCTACGTTAACGCGCCCCTGCCCAGCGGCTGGACGCGCTCGCTCGTTCCCAAGCCAGGGGACATCGTCGTGTGGGGCGCCAACGTCGGCATCGCGGGCCAGTACGGTCATATAGGCATCGTAACGGGCGTGAACTCCAACCGCATCACCTATATAGCGACCAATGACGGCGCCACCAGGGTCACCAGTCACGAGATCAGCAGATACAGCTGCTCCTGCTACATCCACCCGGTATTCAAGGAGTTTGATTACAGCGGCTATACCGGAAATACGGGTTACAGCAGTTCTACTAGTTCCGTGCTCGAGATCTGCTGGCTCATCGACGGTCAGAACATCAGCGGGGCTCAGAACGCGGGCACCGTGGACGTGTACATCAACGGCGCCATGGTCGCCAATGACGTGAACTTCGTGAAGTTCATGATCCCCGTCGGCTCATATTACGAGATAAGGGACATAAAAGCCATAAACGGTTACAGGTATGACGGCATAGCTTCCGGCTCCACCATCGGCATCATCAACGGGGACTCCGTGACACGGCTCATCTTCAACTCCGCCGGCGGCTATACCGGAAACACCGGCTATACGGATTATTACGGCGGCGATCCGAACGTCACAATAAAGAGCTCCGGCAAGCTTACCGACTCAAGGAGCGCCGCGCAGCACGCGCAGCCCAAGGTGCCCCAGTTCACCGGCAGAGTGATCATCATAGACGACAATGCCCCGCTCAGAAGCTCGGCTTCGTCCAGCGCGTCCCAGCTTGCCACCCTGACCAAGGAGACCGGACTTGAGTACCTGGAGTATAAAAAGGATTCCAGGGATGTGGTATGGTATAAGGTGCTGTACGAAAAGCAGATAACGGAAGACACCACCGAAGTGATCTCCGGCTGGGTATCTTCCAAGAAAGCGACGTTCAGGGGCTACGCGGTCAACCACACCGCCGGCGAGCAGATAGTCGTTGTGGACGGTCAGGAGTGGATCCGTGAGGAACCCAACCTTCTCGCAGAGGATCTGGACGTGGCGTACTGCGCCAGCAGGTGGACCTTCGCGGGTGAAGGCGCCGTGGATGAGCGCGGCATAGAGTGGTATAAGATCGAGTACAAAAAGCA
This sequence comes from Clostridia bacterium, assembly GCA_017551645.1. Taxonomy (GTDB): domain Bacteria; phylum Bacillota; class Clostridia; order Christensenellales; family Aristaeellaceae; genus RUG14130. The sequence continues at coordinate 1,378 of JAFZLE010000161.1, forward strand.
GACTGCCTGGATCTCCAGCCTCTATTCCATGTTCGTTAAAGAGTATTCGGGAGAACTCAGCTGGAAGCAGGGCGGCCTAGTCTCTGCCAGCGGTTCTATCAGCCAGAACAACCCCCCGGTAGATGCGGCCAGAGCCTTTGACAGCGTATCGTATACCGCCTGGGCGGCTGCCGACACCAGAAACTGCAGCGTCGGCCAGTGGATACAGCTGAAGCTGGGGAATGCCCGCAGCGTAAATGGATTTTACATCGTAAACGGTTATAACAAGATCCTGGGCAATACCGACGTATGGGAAAAGCACAGCCGCGTAAAGACGCTGGAAGTGTACTGCGACAACAGCCTTATAGGCACATACGAGCTTTATGATACCAGGGAAGAGCAGTACGTGTCTTTCGGCAGTCCCAGATACGGCACGACCTTCCGTTTTGTGATCCGCGACGTATACGCGGTGCAGAATTCCGAAGCCTGCATAACCGAGATAACCATGGACTAAAACCGGTTTTCCCGCGGCCTGTCGTGCGACAGGCCGCGTTTTGTTCAATAATTGTTGCGTGAAAAAAACGGCGCTTCCGGGGCGTTTTGTAAGTGAAGGAGGTCAGAGAATGGATAGGGAAGAGAGACTTGCCCGCGCCCAGGCAGCGCTCATAAAATGGCAAAAAGAGCTGGTGCGTTTGGCGTACAGCTATACATTGAACCTTTCCGACGCGGAGGACTGCGTACAGGATGCGTTTATGGCGTACATGAAAAAAGCACCGGATTTTGAATCCATCGAAAGCGAAAAGGCCTGGCTGATACGGGTGACCGTGAACAAATGCCTGAGCCTGCTGCGTTCGCCGTTCAGAAAGAAAACTCAGCAGCTGCCTGAGGAGTTTGGCGCGACGGAGGAGGACAAGGGCGTATTGGAGGCTATGAAAGCGCTTCCGGGCAAATACCGCGTGACACTGCATTTATATTACTATGAAGGCTATAAGCTGCAGGAGATCGCGCAGATACTTAAAACCACACCGGCAACCGCCGGCACCTGGTTGGACAGGGGACGTCAGGCCCTGAAACTGGAAATGGAGGCCAATGTATGAAAGACAACAAGTATACCCGCTTCGCGCAGAAGATCGAACCGTCGGAAGAGTTCGCGGAGCAGACCATGGAAAAACTCAGGGGCAAAGGCTCAAAACGATACAAGTGGCTGCCCGCGCTGACCTCGCTTACGGCAGTGGCGGCATTCCTGCTGGTGCTCGCGCTGGCGCTGCCGCAGATTTACTCGCCGCTAAAAGGAAATACGGACGCATTAAAGCCGGATATGACCACCGCGGCCGATACAGTAAAACAGGACAACGCGACAGTCAGCGCTGAACCCGAAGAGCCTGCTGACGGCGGTATGGTGTATGAGTTTGAGGCACTGTATGAGGACAGTGCGTACGAGGTCTCTGACACCTTCTCTTTCATGAGCAGCGCAATGTACGCGACGCCCATGCCCATGCAAAAAAACGCGTATATGCCCGAGGATTTCAACACTGAAGAGTATGCCCACATAAGTGAAAGCGTGTTCAAAAACGTATCCACTTCGCCTCTGTCCACTTTCGCGATAGACGTGGACACTGCGGGCTATTCCACACTGAGGCGCAAGCTCCTCAATAATGAAAGCCTGCCGGAAAGCTCCATCAGGATAGAGGAAATGCTGAATTACTTTTCCTACTCGGGGCTGAACCCCGACGACGGCAGCGACATAAAGCTTTCCGCGGCGACAGCACCCTGCCCCTGGAACGAGGATGCCGCACTTATGTTCGTAGCCGCGGGAGCGAAAAAGATCCAGACAGAAGACCTGCCCGCGTCAAACCTGGTATTGCTTATTGACGTGAGCGGCTCCATGGATTCTCCAGACAAGCTTGACCTGGTAAAACGCGCGCTTTCCCTTATGGTGAAAAACTTGAGAGCCTGCGACAGGGTGAGCGTTGTGACCTATTCCGGCAAGGAAATGGTAGTGCTTGAAGGAGCGTCCGGCGACGAGTATACCAAGATCATGGACGCGGTGAATGCTCTGGAAGCCTACGGTTTCACAAACGGTGAAAAAGGCATAAACATGGCCTATGACCTGGCGGAAAAGTACTTTGCCAAGGGCGGCAACAACCGTGTGATCATCATGACGGACGGCGACTACAACGTAGGCATGACTTCCGAAGCGGAACTCGTGGAGCTGATCGAGCAAAAGAAGCAGACGGGCGTGTTCCTGAGCGTGCTGGGCTTCGGAATGGGCAATTACAAGGATTCCAAGCTGGAGATGCTGGCTGACAAGGGCAACGGCACTTACGCCTACATCGACAGCATCAACGAGGCCAGAAAAGTAATGGTGGAAGAGATGGGCGCCAGCTTCTTTACCGTCGCCAAAGACGTAAAGATACAGGTGGAGTTCAACCCCGACTATGTGGCTTCCTACCGCCTGATCGGTTATGAGAACAGGGCGCTCAACGACGAGGACTTTGCCGATGACACCAAGGACGGCGGCGAGATGGGTTCCGGGCACACGGTGGTAGCGCTTTACGAGCTCATTCCCGCACAGGGCGCCGAGATCGCTGGCGTAAAGGGCACCAAGTCAGCCCAGAGCGATCTTAAGTATCAGACCCGCACTGCCAGCGGCATAGAGGAGGTCGCCACGGTCTCCCTGCGCTACCAGCAGCCTGAACAGGATGAGAGCGAGCTTCTGAGCATCGCCGTGACTCCTGAAATGAGCGCGGAAGGCGAGAGTCTCAGGAACCTGCAGCGTGCCGAGGCGATCGCGGAGTTCGGCATGACGCTCAGAAAC
>JAFZLE010000017.1 GCA_017551645.1 Clostridia bacterium
ATACCTGCCCGGGCTCAAAAGCTATCTGGGGATATAGGAGGGAAAACCGATGAATAAGAAAGATATCATCTCTTACGTGGTCCGGCGCACCAAGACCACGGTGGCGATAGCCTCGTTTTTGTTCCTGCTGGGCCAGTTGATCGCGGATATCAACATGGGCGGCGTGTATTCCGCTTCCGGCTACTCTGTCACCAAGACCGCCCTGGGCAGCTTGGGGATAGGGCTGGGTTTCGGCCTGCCCTGCGTGATCTACACCAGCGACAGGCTCAGCCGCTTCGTGCAGGTCACCCTCCACATGGTGACCGGCTGCGCCTTTATGCTGGCGATCGCGTTCCTTGCGGGCTGGATCCCCACAGACAAGGGGCTGCTGCCTGCCCTGCTGGCGGTCCTCTGCATGCTCCTGACCGCCTTTATCATCGCCGTTTGGACGTACCGCCGGCAAAAGAAGCTGGCGGACAGGATCAACCGGGAACTGGAGCAAAGGCGCGGATAACGCGCTGCCGTGCCCGCTAAAGCGGCGCCGCCTTGCGAAACCGCCGCGGACCAGGCTGAAAGCGCGCACTTTTTCTGCCTTCCAATCTTGTAAACTTAACCTCACGGGTCTAAAATACCTCCCATATTCCTGCGGAGGTATTTTTCATGTCTGCGGACGAAAAAGCCCTTAAGATACTGGTCATCAACCCCGGCTCCACCTCCACCAAGGTGAGCCTGTTCGAGAACGAGACCTCCCTGTTCGAGGAGAGCCTGTTCCACGACGCGCCGGAGCTGCTTAAATATCCCCACGTCAACGACCAGATGCCCTTCCGCTACGGCGTGATACTGGACATGCTGAAGCGCCACGGCGTCAGGCCGGAGGATATCGACGTGTTCGTGGGCCGCGGCGGCAGCGCCTGCACCCAGCCGGGCGGCGTCACCCGGGTGGACGAAAAGCTGTACGACGACACGGTGAAGGCGGTGGGCGGCAGCGAGCACCCCGCGAAGCTGGGCGTGATGCTGGCGTGGCGCTTCGCCTGCGAGTACGGCAAGGGCGCCTACACCCTGAACCCCACCAACGTGGACGAGTACGGCGAACTGGCGCGTTTGACCGGCATCAAGGGCGTGTACCGCGTGTCCCATTCCCACGTGCTCAACCAGAAGGCGGTGGCCCAGTTCCACGCCGAAAAGCTGGGCAGGAAGTATGAGGACTGCAACTTCATCGTGGCGCACATAGACGGCGGCATCACCGTGAGCGCCCACGAGAAGGGGCGCATGGTGGACGGCAACATGGGCGCGGACGGCGAAGGCGCGTTCACTCCCACCCGCATAGGCTCCGTGCCCGTGCTTTCCCTGCTGGACTACATCGAGCAGAACTCCGTAAAGCAGGCGCGGCTCATGTGCTCCCGCGCGGGCGGCTTCGTGAGCCTGTTCGGCACGGCGGACAGCGACCTTATCCACTCCAAAGTTGAGGCGGGGGACCGCAAGGCGTCCCTCGTGTGGAACACCATGATCTACCAGATCTGCAAGCAGATAGGCGAGATGAGCTGCGTGCTGAAGGGCAGGGTGGACGGCATACTGCTGACCGGCGGGCTCATGCGCTTTGACGACATCAGGCAGGGCATAGAGGAGCGCTGCGGCTGGATCGCGCCCGTGAGCGTGTACCCCGGCGAGATGGAGCAGGAGGCGCTGGCGCTGAGCGTGCTTAAGGCGCTCCGGGGCGAAAGCGGGATACTCACCTACTCCGGCAGGCCCGTATGGGAAGGCTTCGGGGACATCGGGCTGTGAGCCTGACCTGCCGGGGATAATTGATTTCTACCGTCAGACCCACATTATAAAGGAGCGCGGATATGAGCATCATTCAAGGCGTAAAGGCAAAGGCGCGCGCGTGCGTCAAGACCATAGTGCTGCCGGAGGGCGACGAAAAGCGCACCGTGCAGGCGGCGGCGATCATCCGGGACGAGGGCATCGCCCGCCCTGTGCTGTTGGGGAATATTGAAAGCATACAGCGTTCCGCCAAAGAAAACAGCGCGGACATAAGCGGCATCGCCTGCGTGGACCCCGAGACCAGCCCCGAGCTTCAGCGCTACGCGGACGCGCTGTACGAGTTAAGGAAATCAAAGGGCGTCACGCCCGAAGAGGCGCTCAAACTGGCCCGCGACCCCATGTATTACGGCATAATGATGGTGAAGCTGGGCGACGCGGACGGGCTGGTGTCCGGCGCGGTACACACCACGGGCGACATGCTGCGTCCCGCCCTGCAGCTCATCAAGACCAAGCCGGGCATCAAGGTAGTGTCCTCCAGCTTCCTTATGGAGCTGCCCAACCCGAACATCGGCTGGGACGGCCTGCTGGTTTACAGCGACTGCGTGGTCATGCCCTGCCCCACTTCTGAGGAACTGGCCTTTATCGCCGTGTGCGCCGCCGAGACCGCGCGCACCCTGTGCGGCATAGAGGAGCCCCGGGTGGCTCTGCTCAGCTTCTCCACCAAGGGCAGCGCGAAGCACGAGCTGGTCAGCAAGGTGCAGGAAGC
>JAFZLE010000162.1 GCA_017551645.1 Clostridia bacterium
AAACAGCAGTACATCGTGCCGTATTTTATGAGCAGCCACCCAGGCTGCACGCTTAAAGACGCTATAATGCTTGCGGAATACTTGAGGGACACGCATCTGCATCCAGAGCAAGTGCAGGATTTCTATCCTACACCCGGCACGCTTTCCACATGCATGTATCACACCGGTTTAGACCCCCGCAGCATGAAGAAAGTATATGTCGCCAAAAGCCTGCATGACAAGGCGCTGCAAAGAGCGCTTATCCACTACAATCTTCCCGAAAACCGCGAGCTTGTGCTCGAGGCGCTTAAGAAAGCCGGCAGATACGATCTGATCGGCAGATCACCCAAGTGCCTTCTCAGGGACACGGCAGCACCATCGAAACGAGATATAAGAAGCAGTGGGAGAATCAACCATGAAGTGCGAGATAAAACTGTTAAACGCAAAAGGTGAAGCTGAGAAAACATTTAGCGGAGAAACGGGCGAAACACTGTATTCCGCTCTTATAAAAGCCGGCGTTTCCATACAGGCGCCCTGCGGCGGTCACGGAAAGTGCGGTAAATGCCGCGTAAAAGCGTTCGGCGACATAGATGTCGATGCCGACGGTACCTGTCTGTGCTGTAAAACGGTTTTGAAAGGTGATTGCGCGATCCAGCCCATCGAGCATACCGCACAGATCCAGCTTGAAGGAATCACACGGCAGTACGAAACAGACGGTGAGAAAGGTCTCGGCGTCGCGGTAGATATCGGCACGACAACTATCGCCGCGTATCTGTGCTCGCTTGAAGATGGACGTGTGCTTGCTTCGGAATCGATGCTGAATCCCCAGAAAGTACATGGCGCGGACGTAATAAGCAGAATAATGTTCGCCAATGCGGACGCCGGCAATCCTAAAGTGCTCGCCGACGAGATACACGAAGCGATCTCCCGGTTGATCGCCAGTATGCTGCATAAAGCAGGCCTTGAAGGGTGCAGAATTGAGAAGATCTCTTTGGTCGGCAATACTACGATAATGCATCTTACGGGAAGATACAGCACGCTTGGCATATCCAAAGCGCCGTATCTGCCGGAATACACATCCGAACATATAAGGGATTATTACGGTCTGCCTGCCGTATTCGGCGGCTGCATCTCGGGATTTGTCGGCGCTGATACAGTAGCGGCAATGCTGGCGTGCGGCTTCGATAAAGCAAGCGAGACCATCATGCTTATTGACATAGGCACTAACGGAGAGATCGCGCTTAAAAAGGGCGATGTCATCTACGCCTGTTCCTGTGCGGCGGGTCCCGCGTTTGAAGGCGCGCACATAGCGTGCGGCATAGGCGGAGTAGCGGGCGCCGTGGACCATATAAAACTTGACCAAGACAGCATCACATATACGACTATAGGCGGTCAGACACCTTGCGGTATATGCGGAAGCGGTATAGTAGACGCTGTGTCCTGTCTGCTCGCAAAGGAAGAGATAGATTTTAAGGGCAGGATGAAAGAAAGATTCCACATAACCGATTCTGTGTATATCGCTCCTGAAGACATTCGCGAGATACAGCTGGCGAAAGCCGCGATAGCATCTGGCGTTGAGATACTTGCGTCAAGCGCAGGTATAAGCGTAAAGGATATAGACCGCGTCTATCTTGCCGGAGGCTTCGGAACGTATATCAGCATCGATTCCGCCTGCAGGATAGGTCTGCTTCCTCCGGAACTGAAAACAAAAATACATCCTGTAGGCAATGCCGCGGGGGATGGGGCGAAAATGCTGCTGCTGAGTAATCGTTACAGACAAACGGCTGAGATCCTGAGGCAAAACACGGTATATGTTGATCTTTCCGCTCAGGAGGAGTTTGAAGACATATATGCCGAAAAGCTGATGTTCAACGATTGAAATAATTTCGTAATAATTTCTTAAATTATCGTAAATATATTGACAGACTATGTTCGGTTTTATATAATAAATACAGACTTCGGTATGTATTATATGGACGGTGAACAAAGTGCGCAAGGGTGATATCCGTAAAGCCGCGATTATCCAGGCGGCGGAACAGCTTTTTTACACTAAAGGATATGAGAACACATCCATCCAGGATGTTTTGGATGCGCTTAAACTGTCCAAAGGCGGTTTCTATCATCACTTTGAAAGCAAACTGTCTCTGCTTGACGCTATCAGCCAGCAGCGCGTGGAAGCCAATGCCGAGAACTGCATGAAAGCAATATCAGACGGCGACCTGCATGCCATTGACAAGCTGAATTGCGTTTTTTCTTTTTGCAGCTTTTTGAACGACCCTTCCGAAGAATACATATCTATAATGCTGCGGATCGCTTATGTGGAGGGCAATGTGATGCTCAGAGACCACATCAAGATCAGCGGCGTAAGTCTTATGAGCGAGATCGTTAACGACGCCATCCAGGAAGGGATAGAGCAAAAAGTATTCTACACAAAGTACTCTGATGAGTTGGGAAGGATAATACTCAACCACATATATTGCCTAACTGACGATGCCGCGCAGCTCATATCCGTATCCAAGGATGTTGTGGCTACCGCCAAGCAGCTCAGGGAGAAGATAGATACGTACAATTACATACTTGAGACGATGCTCAACGCGCCGCACGGGTCTCTATCCATGCTGGGAGACAGCGCATTTTCCGCGATAAACCTCGTTGAAAGCGATTGCCTCGAAGCGTCCTGAGGCTTTTGAACTGTTATTTAAACACTATTAGTCTGTCCGGTATCAGATTTACTGTCACACTGTCATCGCTGAATATCTCTCCGTCAAGCTGATACGTAAGCCCGGCAGACGCGAGACGTAACGATCTGCATCTGTATGATTTTCCAAGTCCGAACTTGATATGCAGGCCGCATATAAACAGCGGGAGCAGGAATAACAGCTGCCAGCGCTTGATCGCTCTGACTTCTACCACGTCTATCAAGCCGTCGTCCGGGACCGCGCTTGGTACAGCTTTCATGCCGCCGCCTATAAATCGACCGTTGCCGATCGATATGACGGATAGCTTTTTCTTAACAACGCCTGTGTCATCCCTATTGATCTCAAGTTCAATGGGGGAGTATTCTTTTATTGATTGGATCACAGCCATAAGATAGGCTTTGAGACCGCTGAATTTATGTTTAAACGCGTTTAGTTTGCATAATACGTTCACGTCAAACCCCGCGCCCATAACGTTTAAGAAGCATCTTTTATTAGCTGTCAGGTAGTCCGCATGCCGCGTTTCACCGTTCAATTGTGATATAAAAGCTTTGATCGGATCCTTTGGTAACCCGAGAGATTTTATAAAATCGTTGCCTGTCCCGCAGGGAACGATCATCAGTCTGAAGCTGTCGCCAGACAGCTTGTTGAAAGTATGCAGAACCGTACCGTCTCCGCCCAAAATGCATACCGTATCGTCGTTCCCGCAGGGTATAGCCTGATATACCTCCGGTCCCTGCTTGGTTGAGATCTCGAATGTGGTATAGTTTATATGTCTACCTGTCAGTATATCGCAGACTCTTTTCAATATCTGGTCTATTTTTTTATTTCCCGCGGCAGGATTAAACACAATCGTAAACATAAAAAGCAATTCCTTGTATTGTAAAACGCTGGAAATTATGATACAATGAATATGATATTATGGCAAGTGTTTATCTTTGACAATACTGTTAAGTTTGGTGAAGAGCGATGAAAATAGCGATATTGGGATTTGGCACTATCGGGAAAGGCGTTTTTGAGCTGCTTTCCGGCCGTACGGACATAATCGTAAAACGTATCCTCGATCTTAGAAAATGGAATGATCTCATGACTACCGATTTTTCCGAGATCACTGGCGATCCGGAGATCGAGCTCGTTGTGGAAACGATGGGCGGCGTCGAGCCGGCCCGTACGTATGTGCTTGAGTGTCTTAATAAAGGCAAACATGTCGTTACCGCGAACAAGCTGCTGGTGAGCAAATGCGCAAATGAGCTTATTGCTGCCTCTCGTGTCGGCAATAAGGCGTTCTTATTCAGCGCTGCCTGCGGCGGGGGAATACCGTATCTGGTCAATCTGCAGCGCACTAAGGATGTGGACTCCGTTACGGAGCTGGGCGGCATACTGAACGGTACCAGCAATTATATCTTGGATCAGCTGCAGTCCAATGATATCAACTTCAGCGATGCCCTAAAAAAGGCTCAGGAACTGGGTTACGCGGAAAAAGATCCAACCAGCGACATAGAAGGTCTTGACACCGTTAGGAAACTTATCCTGTCCTGTGCAGTTGCTTTCGGCTCGCTCATTACTGAAGCGCAGGTTTGCCGCTTTGGCATATCCAACATAAATGAATCTGATATCAAATACGCTAAAGAGCACTGCAAAGTCATCCGCTTGACCGCTTACGCCGGTTTAAACGAAGATAAAACGCTTAAAGCCTGGGTAATGCCGGGGCTGTTCAATGATTCGGCTCCCGAAGCTTCCACCAAGTCCAACCTTAACTATATCTGGTATAACGCAAACAAATCGGGAATGTTCGGTTACAGCGGGCAGGGCGCCGGTAGTCTTCCGACCGCTGCTAATATAGTCAAGGACATTATCTCGAT
>JAFZLE010000163.1 GCA_017551645.1 Clostridia bacterium
CACTTGTCTTTGTCAGCCTCATTACGGAAATACCGGACCGCCGCGGGGCGATCCGGTTTTTTTATATCTGTTTTCCTTCAGGCGTCGCCCGCCTTATCCGCAGATGAGCCGGAAGGACGAAAACTGCAGGTGCCCTTCCCCCTCGAAGGTGAAGTACAGCGCGCGCACGCCGTCGGGGATGTTTACCTCCGCCTCACCGTCCGCCCAGACGTTATAGTAGCCTATGGGTATCTCCCCCACGGGTTTTCCGCCTACAGACGTGGACACGATGAATTTGCCCCGGGCGTAGCCCATGGTGCGCGCGGAGATGCGCTTAAGCCCCTTTATGTCGAAGTACTTGAAGCCCACCGTGGTGCCGGAACAGATGTTGGCGATGTAGCTTTCTCCCTTTTCAAGGGGCCGCTGGGTGATCTTGGCGAAGCGGTCGTCCATCCAGCCCGACCAGGGCACGTACACCTGTTCTTCTTTTCCGAAAATGTTGCAGGCGATATAGGCCGGGTATTCGCCCTCGCCCCTTAACGGCTTTACCGAGCCGCAGGAGGTGATCTCCGCCTGGCGGATGAAGCCGCCTTCGCTTATATCCAGCTTTTCCAGGCAGCCCTGGCGGCTGTAATTGGTGCCGTTGGTGTGGCGGTGGTAGAACACGTACCACTTTTCGCCTATCTCGATTATGCTGCCGTGGTTGTTGGCGCAGTAGAACAGGGGCGTGTCCTTGCCTTTGCCGTTTTCAAGCCCCATGTCGCAGCCGCTTATCACCACGCCCATGTACCTGAAGCCGCTTGTCGGCGAATCGCTCACCGCCCAGCACAGCTCGTGGCACTTCTCGGAGGAGTAGATAAAGCAGTACTTCCCGTTAAAGCGGCGTATGGAGGGCGCCTCGAAGAACGCGTGCCCCTCATACCCCGTGCCGTTTGAATACTCGCAGCCCGGCGCCACGAACACCGGCGGGCGTTTTACCGTTAGCATGTCGCTTTCCAGCACCGTGCACATCGCCCCGTGGCGGCGCGTGTCCCCCCGGGGGCAGAAGCCCGTGTACAGGTACACGTTCTCGCCCTCGACCAGCACGCCCGGGTCGAACTGGGGCTCGTCCCCCTGCCCGTTTCCCAGCAGCGTGCCGTCAGGATAATGCACGTGCCCCAGGAACCTGTATTCCCCCGCGGGCGTATCGCATACCGCCACGCTCACCGTGCCGCGGTTGGACAGCACGTAATACAGGTAATACCTGCCGTCCCTGCCCACCGCCACGTCCGGGGCGTACAGGTTGCCCTGCAGGTCCGCGTTCAGAGGATCCCGGCTCTTTTTGTATATCACGCCCTCGTACCGCCAGCTGCCCAGGTCGCTTGCGTCCGCGGACCAGCACACATAGTCCCCGGGGCAGTACACGCAGCCGCCGAACTCGTCGTGGGAGCCGTACACGTACACCCTGTCCCCGAACACGTAGGGTTCCCCGTCGGGCACGTATTCCCAGGAGGGCAGGTAGGGGTTCGTCACCTGCCTCATGTTCCTTTCAAGCGAATTATCTCCGCTGTACGGCGTTCCTATGCCCATATAGATTCCTCCGTTCCGGGTTTTTGTACATTATACCGCCTTACGGCGCGAAAACGCAAGCGCCGGGGCGGCACGGGCGGTTGAACCCGCGGGTTTTTTTATGCTATAATTAAGAAAAACTTCGGGAGAGTATCCGGCTATGCGGCATAATGTAGACATTTCCTTCCACCCTTCCTGGTGGCACAGATACGCGGGCATAGATTTTGACGAGGGCTTCTTTTTCGACGCGCCCCGCCGGGTGGAAAACGACCGCGACATGCGCCGGGCGCTGTACGAGCGCTTCGGCGAGTACGGCATCGGGGAAAAAGACCCCGCCCCGCGCCCCATACTGTTTTCGGACCTGATCGCCTCGGGCTTTCTGTACTCCCAGCTGCTGGGCTGCGAGGTGGAGTTTTCCGCCGGGGACGCGCCCGAAGTCCACTGCGCGGAGCTGGACGACGACGCGGTCAGTAAGCTGCAGGCGCCGGACCTTGACGCGTCCCCCCTCTGGCAAAGGGTGGAAAGCCAGATAAAGTACCTGCAGGGCCGTTTCGGCGCGGTGGAAAGCGCCATAAACCTGCAGGGTATATTCAATCTGGACATGGACCTGAGGGGGCAGCAGCTGTTTTACGACTTTTACGACGACCCCGACCTGGTCAGCCGCCTGTCAGACGCGGCCACGCGTCTCAGCCTGGATATAGGCAGGCAGCTGTACGCGGTGTCTCCCGTGGTGTCCGGGGGCGTGACCTCCATAATCAAGCAGGCGCTGCCCGGAGTGTACCTGACCAGCAACTGCTCCGTGACCATGATCTCGTGCAAACAGTACCGGGAATTCCTGCTGGAATACGACACCATCCTGGCAAACGCCTTCCCGTGTTTCGGCATCCACCACTGCGGCAGCAATATGGAAAGCGTGATAGAAGGGTACCTGGACGTGCCGAACCTCAAGTTCATAGAGATCGGCGCGGGCAGCGACCTTAATAAAATCGACGCGGCGCTTAACGCCCGCGGGCGGAAAGACATGATCTGCAACGTCCGCTACTCCCCCGTAAAACTCAAGACCGCGGACCGCGCCGCCGTGGAAGCGGACACCTCCGCCGCCATAGCCGCCTTCGGCAGCGACGAAAAACTGTACTTCTCCTGCGTGGGCATAGACGCCGACACGCCCGACGAAAACATCCGGGCGTACCTGTCCGTGTTCCGCGAAGCCCGCTCCTGACCCGAGTCCTGTATAATTTCGGAGGTTTTCCGCCATGGGAAAATGGGAAATGTTCACCGCTAAAGAGATAAAGCCCGCGGGGTGGCTGAAAGACCAGCTGCTCATACAGGCCAGGGGCCTGAACGGGCACCTGCACGAGGTTTGGCCGGACGTACGGGATTCCGCCTGGGTGGGCGGGGACCGGGACGCCTGGGAGCGGGTGCCCTACTGGCTGGACGGCTTCATCCCCCTGGCGTATCTGCTGGACGACGACGGGCTCAAAGCAGCCGCTAAACGCTACGTGGACGCCATTATCGCAGGGCAGCAGGCGGACGGCTGGATCTGCCCCTGCAAACCCGGGGAGCGGGCAAAATACGACACCTGGGCGGTGCAGCTGATATCCAAGACCCTCACCGTATACTGGCAGTGCACCGGGGACGAACGCGCGATAGACGCCGCGCGCCGGGCGCTCAAAAACTATTACGAACTGCTCTCGTCCGGGCAGATAAAGCTCTTCTGCTGGGGGCAGTACAGATGGTTCGAGGCGTTCATCTGCTTAAACGAGCTGTGGAAGTTAAAGCCCGAAGCCTGGATAAAGGAGCTGGCGAAGATATTGGCTTCCCAGGGCACGGACTACGAAAAAGCGGCCGGACTGTGGAAGCGCCCCCTCAACAAGTGGACCTACGACACCCACATAGTGAACATAGGCATGATGCTCAAGGAGGAAGCCGTCACCTGCGAGCTGCTGGACATCCCCTACACGGACAAGGCGGGCCGGCTGTACGGCATACTGGAAAAGTACAACGGCACCCCCGCCGGCGTGTTCACCGGGGACGAGTGCCTGTCGGGCCTGAGCCCCATACAGGGCACGGAGCTGTGCGCGGTGGTGGAGATGATGTACTCCCTGGAGCTGCTCTACGCTTATACCGGGGACTCCAAATGGGCGGAAAGGCTGGAGACAGTGGCGTTCAACGCCCTGCCCGCCACCCTGTCAGACGACATGTGGTCCCACCAGTACGACCAGATGAGCAACCAGATCGCCTGCGTGACCTTCCCCGGAAAGAGCGTGTTCCGCACCAACGGCAGCGAGGCGCACCTGTTCGGGCTCGAGCCCAATTACGGCTGCTGCACCGCGAACTTCGGCCAGGGCTGGCCCAAGTTCGCGCTCTCCGCGTTCATGCGAAGCGGGGATACGGTGTTAAGCGCCATTCCCGTGCCTTCCGTGCTCACGACCGACGCGTGCACGATACGGCTGGACACGGAGTACCCCTTCAAAAACACGTTTACCTACACCATCGACGCCCGAAAGCCCTTCCGTTTCGCCGTGAGAATATCCTCCTTCGCGGAAGACCTGACCGTGAACGGGGAAGCGCGCGCCGCCAAAGACCTGTATTTCGACATTCCCGCGGGC
>JAFZLE010000164.1 GCA_017551645.1 Clostridia bacterium
AAAGCGGAGATGTCCAGGTCATAGATGTTCAGGATCTCCGTGCCCCCTTCCAGATCCTCGTAAATATATACAAGCACGTAGTAGGGCTCGGCGCCGGGATACACTACGGTAGCCTGCGCGAGGAAGCAGTGATTGCGGCCGGCAACAATCTGGCTGCCCAGATAAGCGACGGGCTTATAGTCGACGCCCATCAGTTCGGCAAGAGCCTTCTCAAACAGGGCATTCTGCTCTTCGGTTACCTTGGGATCGGCGGAAGGAGTCCAGCCTCCGACGGTGCCGATACCCTCGGCGAAAGCAAAGGAGAAAGCAAAGGTGAGTACGAGCATAATGGCAAATATCTTTTTCATGATTCAATCCTCCTAAACATTTATTAGTCTCGCAACTTTCGTTGCATATAATTATACGAGGCAGACGGCTGAAATGTTCGTTTTGAAATATTAATTATGGGTAAATTAATTCGATCCCCCAAAGCTTTCTCAGCCGCCTGACCCAAAAGGCATCCGTCATGGCGCAGTAGTCTTCGACTGGCACGCGCTGACCTGTGCTCATGACCGAATACACCATCTTGGCTTCCTTGACACGGCAGGGCACGTCTTTCAGCCCGCAGGTCTGATAAAACCGGTGCCTATTGATCCTTTGCTGATAATTATCGGCAGTCGGATCAAGGGGTTCGATTGCCAGAAAAAACAGTTTCCCGTCGTATCTTGATATCAGTTGTTTTATCGTCTCGGTGCCTATACCGAGCCCGCGGAAGCGTTCCTGTACCGCAAAGAAAAACAGATAGGCAAGGCGATCGCTTGTCATAACGTAGGCGAATCCGGCATTCTTGCCGTCATGCTCAAGCGTCAACAGCTCGGCTCTGCCTTTCCTGGCCTTTCTTACGAGCATGGACCAGGGGAAACGCTCGTTCAGCGGGAAGGCGGAACGATAAAGCTTTTTATGCTCAGTTATCTCGGCATTATCCGCATTGATCAGACGAAGCATATCAGTCTCTCTCGATTATGTTGACCACATCGCCCGCGAGATATACGCTGCCGGCGCATATGACGAGCCCGTCTTCTCCGGCAAGCGTCCGGGCTTCGGTAAGGGCGGCTTGGACATCGCCGCAGGCGCGGCAAGGCTTTTTAAAGCGTTTGCTCAGTTCGGCAGCGGGCATCGCGCGGGGCCATGGGACATTTGTGGCGACCGCTTCATCGACGATGCTTTCGAATATAGAGGCGCAGGCGTCGACCTGTTTGTCCTTCATCATGCCGATAAGGCCGACGCGCCTTTTACCTGAAAAGAACTGTTCCACATATTCTTTAAGCGCGGTCATGCCCTGGGGGTTGTGGGCGCAGTCTATGAGCACGTTCCCTCTTAGATCGAGCCGGCCGGCCCAGCGGGTGGCGGACATTCCGTCTATGGCTTTATCAATGTCGATACCCAGCAGGTCGAGCCCGCTTAGGGCGAGCGCGGCGTTGTACGCCTGGTATGCGCCTGCCATGTTGATGCGAACGGTCCTGCTTCCGCTTACGGGCAGACTGAGCGAGAAAGCGCAGCCGTGAGCGGTCTGGTCGATCAAGCAAGGCTCATCGCAAACATACAAAGGAGCTCCGACCCTGCCTGCCCGGGCGGAAAACACGCCGAGTATGTTCGGTGCCTGGGGCATAGCCACGCAAGGTACGCCTTTGCGCATTATGCCTGCTTTCTCAAATGCGATCTCTTCAACCGTATTTCCCAGTACGGACATATGGTCAAGCCCTATGGCGGCTATAAGGCTTAAGGAAGTGTTGAGCGCGTTTGTCGCGTCAAGCCTGCCGCCCAAACCGACTTCCATGACGGCGTAGTCGGTGCTATTGTCGGCGTAATACAGGCACGCGAGCGCGGTGAGCAGTTCGAACGTGGTGGGGTAGACGCCCTTGCCCGTAAGTTTCACGCAGGCGCCGTAAAGGCGGTTAGAATACCTGATGAGATCCTCGTCGCTGATGGGCTGACCATTAAGCATTATCCTTTCGTTGAACCTGCGCAGATAGGGGGATGTAAACAGGCCCACGCTGTGACCACAGGCGGATAACCCTCCCGCGAGAAACGCGCTGACTGAACCTTTGCCGTTCGTTCCCGCCACGTGCAGCACTTTGCCCATGTGTTTTTGGGGAGAACCCAGTTTACGCAATAAGGCGCGGATGTTTTCCAATCCGCGCTTCTCACCTTTCCAGCGTTCGCCGTTTATCCAGTTTTCGGCCTCTGTGGCAGTTTTGAATCTGTTTTCTGTCATAGCTTAAGCGCTGAAAGACCCACTTTTTTGCGTACTTTCAGCATGGTGCGGTATGCGATGGCCTGGGCACGCTCACGCCCGGAGACCATGACGCTTTCAAGATACGCCTTGTCCTTGCTTATACGCTCGTATTCCTTCTGAATGGGTTCCAGGGTGGCGATCACGCAGTCGGCCACAGCGTCCTTGAACTGGCCGTAGCCTTTTCCGTCGAACTCATTCTCGATCTGATCCATGCTCTTGCCGCTCAGGGCG
>JAFZLE010000165.1 GCA_017551645.1 Clostridia bacterium
GCGGACAGGGTCTGCCTATCCGCGCGCTTTGTTTTCTGCCGCTTTACCGCATATGTACGTCCAGCTGCGGGTACGGGATCTCTATCCCCGCATCGTCCAGCGCCCGTTTGCCGTTTTCGGTAAGTTCCCACTTGACCTCCCAGAAATCCGACGCCCTGCACCACACGCGCACCGTGAAGTCAAGGCTGCTGGAGGCGCATTCGTTGAGCTTTACCATGGGTGCGGGATCGGGGAGCAGTTTGCCCGTGGCGTTCGCAGCGCCAAGCAGCGTTTGGCGCACCTTGTCAATATCGGATGGGTAGCTTACTGAAAATGTGACATCCACGCGCCGGGTGCCTTCGCGGGTATAGTTCACCACCGCGGTGCCCGTCAGCGCGCTGTTGGGCATGGATATGTGGCGGTTGTCCGGAGTGGTGAGCTCAGTGTAGAATATGCCTATCTTCTGCACAGTGCCCTCGGTCTCGCCTATCTTCACGTAATCTCCGGGTTTGAGCAGTTTGATGAGCATTACGGTTATACCGCCCACAAAATTGCTCAGCGCGCCCTGCATGGCCAGCGTTATGGCAACGCTCGCCGACGCCAGCAGCGTCAGGAAGCTGGTGAGAGGCACTCCCATTATGCCCGCCGCCGTAAGTATGACCGTGATGTACAGTATGATCTTCAAAAGGTTTTCCAGAAATCCCCTCACGGTCGGCTCTATCTTTTTGAACCGCGCGCTTCTGGATATCAGCTTGAACAGCCAGTGTACCAGAAACAAGCCTACGACCAGCGCTATGATGCCTCCCAGCAGGTTCACGCCCTGATTCAGTATGATCTCTTTTATGCCGCTGAAATCCATGCCAGTCTCCTTGGAAGTTATTTCTTCGGCTGTTTCGGCCGCCTCAGCCTGCTGCGTGAGCAGGCCGGTCTCTGTAATATCCTGCATACGGACGTCCTTTACTTAAGTTTGAACATCGCGGCGGGAATGTGGCAGTAGCCATTTGGATTCTTGTCCAGATACTTCTGGTGGTACTCTTCCGCGCTGAAGAAGTTTTTTATGGGTTCAAACTCTACCGCCAGTTTTTGCCCCGCCTTCGCCTCCTGCAGGCCAAATACCCCCTTGATCTCGGGCAGCTGGTCCGCTTCGGTGTAATAAACGCCCGTGCGGTACTGGATGCCCTCATCCCCGCCCTGCCTGTTGACGGAGAGCGGGTCTATGACCATAAAATAGAGATCCAGCAGCCTGGCAAGCGTTATGCGGGCAGGATCATATTCTATTTTCACGGTCTCCGCGTGGCCGCTGCCGCCGCGCACTTCTTTATATGACGGGGCCGCATCGGGGCCGTTGGCATAGCCGACTTCGGTGGAGACCACGCCCTCGAACTGGTCAAAAAACTTCTGTACTCCCCAGAAGCATCCGCCTGCGAGATAGATCGTCCTGTTTGCCATATATACATCCCTGGTCACGCCGCGGGCGGCAACGCGTATCGAGCCGTCATTCGCCGGACCGCGGCAAATGTGCCGCACATTTTTCTTATCGTTCAGGCTATAGTTCCGAAGAAATGCAGTATGTTCATATCCTCGTTGGATGTGTCCCCGTGGGCTCCGCGTCCGCCGGCGGTGAGATGCTGCCCGTGGTCGGGAGAATAGCTCAGCAGCGCGCGGTGCCGCCCTTTATACTTTTCCAGTGCTTCGGCTATTCTGTGAAAGCCCTCCGCCTCCAGCGATATGGCATTCAAACCTTCTTTGGATTCCGGCCCGTAGGCATGGGCGGCGTTGTCGTAGTCGAAGGTGTGGATGCTGATCACGTCATACCTGTCGCTTCCGATCAGTTCCAGGGACTTCTGCTGCACTTCTATAGCATTGGCGCACTCAAAGTAGTCTATGTCCCTTCCTGCGAAGATATGCAGGAAAGTGGAATCCTGCTGCGCCACTATCGCGATCTTTTTGCCCAGATCCAGCAGCACGTCGTACAGCGTCACGCAGTCGAGCCGGGGCCGAACATAGGTGCGTATGCCGTGCCCCTCCGGGTCAAGGCCAGTGTACATGGATGCGTGCGCCACGGGCGTGACGGACATCACCGTGCTCAAAAAGGGGATCGCCAGGGAAGTGTGCATGTAAATGGGCGCCAGCAGGTCCGTGTACTGCTGCCAGATATACTGGCCCACGGCGTCGGCGTGATACAGCACCGCCCGGTCTGCCGCACCTCCCAGCTGCTTTTTCAGTATGTCCGATACCCATGATATGCCCGGTGCGAAGCTTTCGGGCAGGGCAACGCCCATGCAGTCCGCTACTATGCCCGCGAACCGCTTAAGCGGAAAATGGTTGAAATGCTCAGCCATGGTCTGTCTCCTTCCGTCTTCCTGTTTTCATGGCTTACCTGCGCCCGTCCCAGATCACGGTGGGATCGATGTGCTTTATATCTTTCGAGCCGGTGCGGTACAGCATTATCTCCAGCTGACGGGTCATGGTCTCTATCGCCTGCCTCACGCCTTCCGCGCCCTGTTCCTTGATCGGTTGCATGAGCGCCCTGCCCACGCACACCGCGTCCGCGCCCAGAGCCAGCGCTTTAAAGGCGTCATAACCGCTCTCTATGCCCCCGTCGGCGATCAACAGCAGGCTGTCACCCACCGCTTTCCTTATATCCGGCAGCAGCCGTACGGGCGGCACAGCGCAGCGCATTATGACGTTGTGGTGGCTGAAGACCGCGCCCGCGCAGCCCAGCTCCGCGCACTTAACGGCATCCTGTACGCTCAACGCGCCTTTTATGAAGAACGGGAGCTTCACAAAACGTATGAACTCGCTCAGTTCCTCCATCGAGGGCAGATGCATCCTCTGCCCCAGTACCACGTCGTCCTCCGGGCTGTCCGGACGCA
>JAFZLE010000166.1 GCA_017551645.1 Clostridia bacterium
CACGGGTATTGAGTTCAGACCGCACGGGATATCGTGATACTCTCCGCCCCTGTAAAGCGCCTTTGTTTCAAGCCCGTACCAGTTGCCTTTGGGAAGGTACACCCGTATGCTCTTTTCCTTGTAATGCGTGACCGGGCAGACGATGATACTGTCCCCCAGCATGAACTGGTCTTCCGCCGATATGGCGTTTTTGTCATCCGGATATTCGAACGCCAGGGGCTTTATCATCATCCCTCCGAAAAGCGCGCACTTCGCGGCGAGAGTGTATATGTATGGCATCAGCCGGTAACGCAGACGGTTGTATTTGAGTATCGCTTCCCTTTCTTCGCCCGCGAACTGGGTGAGCTCCCTTCGTATGTCCGTCCCATGTCCGCGGAACATGGGTAGGAAAGCCGCGAACTGATACCAGCGTATGAACAGCTCCCTGTACTCGGGATCCTCCATGCCTTTTTCAAATTCGCCGTCCCAGTACCAGGCTTCACCCTTCTTTACGAAGAATCCTCCGATGTCGTCAGTCCAGTACGGCATTCCGCTGGCGGAGAAGCCGGTGCCCTGGGATATCTGGTTGCGCAGTATGTTCCAACTGGCGAAGATATCTCCGGACCACATCACTGTGCCCAGCCGTTGCTGGCCGGTCCAGGCGCTGCGGGTCAGGTTGATGACCCTCTTTTCGTTTGTTTCAGATCTCTGGCCTTCATAGACAGTCGTGGCGTGATGGAACGCGTAGCCCATGGCGTTATCCGCGCCCAGCGCGTCAGACGCCGTTTTGAACGTGTCGTGGTACGTATCTTCCCACATGGGCATTTCTTTGTGTTCCCATTCGCTGGTCCAGGGTTCAGATGAATCGCACCACCAGGCGTCTACTCCCTTGGTGAACAGCCCCTCTTTCGCCTGACACCAGTAAAGCCGCCTGGCGTTTGGATCGAAAGCGTCGTAATGCTCTCCGCCGGGCAGCAGCCAGCCCTTGTCCCTAAACTCCTGATTGTCGGGGGCGTGCCTGTTCATATTCGGCCATATCGACAGCATAAAATGGACATCCATCGCCCTTAACTTGTCTGTCATCAGTTTTGGGTCGGGAAATCTGCTTTGGTCGAAGCTCTTCTGTCCCCACTGTTTGTCCGGCCATGAGCACCAGTCAAGCACTATGCAGTCGAGACCTATGCCGTTCTCCCTGTAGCTGCTCGCGATCCCCAGTATCTCTTCCTGAGTTTCATATCTTTCCTGAGACTGTACGTAACCAAACGCCCATGCGGGCAGCAGAGACGGCAGCCCGGTCAGGTAATGGTATTTCCTGACGACCTCCTCGGGTTTGCCGGGTATTATGTAGTAATCCAGTTCATCCACGGATTCAAGATAAATGCTGCTTATTTCGGAGCTGTCGTCGAACACGAATGGGCAGGCGCAGTTGAACAGCACGCCGTACCCCTTATTGGAAACGTATATGGGAAGCGCGATCTGCCGGTTGCTGTGGCACATATACAGCTTGCGCCGCCTCAGGTTCCCGCCTCTCTCGTCTATTTGCCCCAACCCGAACAGCGCCTCACCTTCCGAAAAAGCCAAAGGCAGCATCACCCTGTAAAGCTTTTTGTAATCCAGGCGGGAAGCTTCCCTGACCAGCGTTTTTACGCCGTCCGCTGTGGCGATCTGCTCCGTCTGTCCTGGGGTGGAGCGGTCTATCATCCTGGCGGTAAACTCTTCCAGCGTCGCCGCCCCGCCCTGTCTGAACAGAAGCGAGCCATTCTTATAAACGCTTACGGCGCCGTTTTCCTTTGATAGGACAACTTCTGTATCATCATGCCCGGCGCGGTAAAACGCCGCGCCGTCATACAGAGAAAGCCCGCCTATGGGCTCTCTGTCCAACAGGTACGGGCTTACGGACTTGCTGAATCCTTCTCTTCTCGTTACCGTTACGCGCAGAATATCGTTTTCGTAGCGCAAAAGCCTTGTTTTGCAGTATTCGCTCCCGAATACAATCTCTCCGTTGCCGGTACTGGCTTCCGTTACGGTTTTTGTCGGTCTGTGCGGCGCAACAAGCATGCTTCTACCTCGCTTTTAGCATCACTGCCATGTACTGCCGTTTAGGCAATTCTATACGGAACTCGCCCGAGAAACACCCTTTGTTTTCCAAGTTCATGTTCCATGTATCTATCACGTATACGTCAAACTGCGTGGTCTCGTCTATATGAAACAGCCTGCTTCCGGGACGCATGAAGCTGTAATAGAATAGGAAAAACCTGCCCTTGTACGCTTTATCCGCAGGCACCGCCCTGAGTTCGTCGCTGCGCATGAAGTCGTCGGGCTGAAGCCCGTTTCCGGGCACCTGCTCCAGTATTTGTTTCAAAAAGCTTATGCGCGCGGGACTCTCTCCGTACAGCTTCCCGCCGTGGCTCCACCACAGTATATCGTTATGCCCTGTCATGGTCTCGCCGTGTCCGGGGAAGCCGCCCCTTAAAGCGGTCTCCCAGAACCTGCGGGTCATCTCCTCGCCCGTGATATTGCCCCAGCCGAACTCGATGTCTCCTTCGTAGCATATCTCATCCAGCACCACGGGTTTTCTGTACCTCTGCCTCCACGCGTTCGTGTTTTCCACAGTCAGGTAGGTATCCGTGCGCTGTATGGAACAATGCGTGCACCAGGGGCGGTTGAAATCATATATGTTTTTGCAGTTGTGTATGGAGCGCATGTGCCTGTACACGTCTTTTCGGCATATCTCTTCCGCTATAGCGCTCCACGCCGCGTCAGACTTTCGCATCAGGTCATACTCGTTTGCCAGTGACCACCATACGTTGGAATACGCGCCCAGCCTGGCTATGACGTAGTCGATATAGAACAGGTCTTCTTCCTCCGTCATAAGGGAGAAGCCCCATCTATCATAGGGATGGAAAAGAATTATATCCGCCTGTATCTCCATATCCCTCAGGCGCTCAACGCATTTTTCTATGTGGCGGAAATGCTCGGGATTGAACAAGTGGAAGTCCCAGCTGTTTCCTTCTGCGTTTCCGCTGTACAGATTGAAGTTCTGTTTCGTCAATACGGAGGAATCCATCGGCGTGCCGATATACGGGTATGACCGCGGTTCATGCAGGTTGTACACATAATGCTTCGGGAAAATGCAGAAGCGGATCTTGTTGAACGGACTGTTTTTTAGGGTCTCAAAAGTCTGTTCTATCAGTTCGTCGCTCTGGAGTTCCCAAACGTAACAGGTGGTGCCTATGGAAATGTGCCTTGTCCCGTCGTCGTGTACGAGCGAGAATGTATTGGCGCTCCTTACGGGACCGTGGTTCGTGTTTCTCGCAGGGAGCACGCTGAATACGCCGTCTACGGTTTTATCGAGGAAGCTGGCGTTTACGGCGTAC
>JAFZLE010000167.1 GCA_017551645.1 Clostridia bacterium
GACGCGAAGTATTTGGCCAGCGGGCTGCCCGTAAAGCGCACTTCCGCCTTGCCGCTTATGGCCCTGAGCTTTTCCGCAGCGGGCGATACCGTGTCGCCTTCCGCGGAAGGCGCTTCCTCCGCCACGGAAGAGATGGCGTTCAGCATGCCGTTTAAGTGGGTAGCCAGGTCGTCCACCGTATCCGCGGCAAAGAACACGCCGTGGTTTTCCAGCAGCACGGTCTTTATGGGGCGGTCGGCGCTGTCGAACACGTCCTTCATTAGCTTCGCCAGCGTGTAGCCCGGCTTGCAGGCCTTCACCCACACCACGCTTTTGCCGAACAGCTTTTCGCACCAGGCTTCACCCTCTTTGGAACAGGTGAGCCCGTTCACCAGCGTGGGATGCAGGTGCAGCACGAACTTCTGGGGAAACAGGGCGTGCAGAAGCGCTTCCACGCTGGGGCGCTTGCTTTCTTCCCCGGGCAGTCGGGCGGCCATGCAGTCGCTCACGAACTTGGCTTCCCTTTCCCTGTCATCGGTGGGATAGGGCTCGTCCAGCATTTTAAGCAGCTTTTCCCTGTCCATGCCCACAAAGGTCTCGGTCACGGCGTCCTTGAGGGCGGTGCCCGACCCCTTCACGTACATCACGTTGCCCTCCTTCATGGAGGTGTTGCCGCCCCCACAGCACACGAGGGCGGGATTGGCGCCGTACAGGCGGGAAAAATAGATAAGCGGTGACAGGTTCATTCTGTTTCCTCCTCCGGGCAGATTAGCTTTACGCCCCGGGCGAGGAGCGTTTCCCGCCACTGGGCATCAAGGGGCGCGTCGGTCACAAAAAAGTCGATCTCGTTCAGGCTGCCTATACTGGCGAACGCCGTCCTGTCCAGCTTTGTATGGTCGCACAGAAGCACCACCTGCCGGGCGCTGCGCATCATGGCGCGCTTGATAAGGGCGGTGTCCTCGTGCCGGTCGGTAAAGCCGGCGTCGATGCTTACGCTGTCGCAGGAAATGATCGCCTTGTCCACATGATAGCCGGACACCATGCTCTCGGCCACATGCCCCGCGAAGGAAGGGGCGCTGAAGCGCTTGACTCCACCGGTGCACATGACCGTCCAGCCCTCCACAGAGCTGATCTCGCCGATTATTTCGATGGAATTGGTGATGACTGTAAGATTTTTATGACCCTTTAGCTGGGTCGAAAGATAAAAAGACGTGGAGCTTTCGTCCATCATGATGTACTCCCCGTCCCTGACAAGCTCCGAGGCCAGGCGGGCGATAAGCTGTTTGGAGGCCACGTTGGTGCGCCTGCGGGTGTCGTAGGGCGTTTCCAGGCGGGTCTTGCCCTCCGGCATGGCGCCTCCGTGCACGCGCCTGGCCAGGCCCTGCTTTTCAAGCTCTTCCAGGTCACGGCGCACGGTCTCTTCGCTTACGTGAAAACGGCGGGCCAGTTCGCCCACAGTCACCTGTCCCTGGGTATTCAGGCTTGCAAGTATGTTCTCCCTGCGTTCTCCGGCCAGCACTCGGGCATCCTCCCCCTGTGTAATCCAGCGTATTATACCACATCCGCCGCACGAAATCCAACATTTTCCCAATATTATTTGTGGAGATAATGTGAGTTTTGTATTAAAAATGTGGGATTTATCCCAAACTTAACACGAAATCCAACATTTCGGCCCCCGCCATTAGGACAGGGGCCGTCGTTTATCCTTTTTCCCTTATCGTTTCAAGCACGCATTCAAGTATGTCGCAGGCGGCGTTCACGCCCCCGTTTCTGCCCCGGGTGAGTATGTACGGCAGATCGCCTTCCCGCAGCCGTTCCTTAAGGGAGACGGCGTTGGAGAACCCGTTCAGCGAAGTCAGCACGCCCACGCCCGTAAGCGGCCTGTGCCTGCGGTGCTGCATCAGACGGCTGAGCGCCGCGGGAGCGGAACCTATCATGAACAGCTTGCCGCCGTCGCTTTCCAGCGCCAGGTCCACCGCAACTTCCGCGCGGGTCGTGCGCATTGAGTCCGCCCTGAGCAGGACTTCTTTATCGTCTATATAGCACTTTACTTCCAGCGGGAGCTCCCCGGGCAGCATATTCCTGACCAGGTTCGCCAGCACCTGAGTATCGCACACTATCACACCGCCGTTCCTGGCCAGCTGCCTTATGCCGCTCACGGCGGTGGGGCTGAACTGCAGGCTTGCGCTCAAAGCTTCGTCTCCGGTCTTTTCCAGGAGTTTCTGCTGTATAAGCTGTGTCTCTTCATTTGAAAACGGCAGAACGGAACGGCGCAGATCCGCCACCCGCCGCGTTCGTTTTATCATCGTCACACCTCTCGGCCCATACGCATCCATGCGGATTCAAAATGTCATTATAGTAGCCCGTCAGGCACGCGTCAAGCCGGCGGACGCCTCTCCGTGCGCTCTGTATTTCCGTATTTGTTAAGTCCGGGTTAGCGTTTGATATGTTTTTCTGAAAACTTTGGTGAATATATGTATCTGTTTTTAACATGCATCTTCAATCGCAGGCAAAATCAAAGGGTTTGGGCGGGAGCGGTATCCGGTCGGGTCTCCGCCCGGAATTGCTCAAAATTTAACATTCGGTACTCATCTGTTTTCCGGCGCGCCGGCAGTAAAAAGACAGCCGCGGAAGCTGTATTTCCGCGGCTGCCCCGTCGTGCAGGCTTATTCGCGCGCAGTTCTCGCTACGAACAGCCCTTTCTCGTTCGCGTCTATCACAGCGGTCTCGTCCTGTGCTATGTCGCCTTTCAGCATGGCCTTGGCAAGCAGCGTCTCTATGTTGCGCTGTATGTACCTGCGCAGCGGCCTGGCACCGAATTCCGGAGAATAGGCTTCGCTTATGACCTTGTCCAGCGCGTTGTCCGTGAGCACCACGCTTATGCCCTTGTCGCTCACGCGCCTGTTCACGTCGTCTATCATGAGCTGGGCGATGTCTGTCACCTGCTCGCGGGTAAGGCCCTTAAAGTAGATTATCTCGTCCAGACGGTTCAGGAACTCGGGGCGGAAGGAGCTTCTGAGCAGTTCGTCCGTCTCTTCCTTCGCCTCGTCTGAAAGCTGGCCGTCCTCCTCTATGCCGTTCAGGATCACGTCGCTGCCCAGGTTGGAGGTCATGATTATGATGGTGTTGGCGAAGTCCACCGTGTGCCCCTGGCTGTCGGTGAGCCGCCCGTCGTCCAGCAGCTGCAGCAAAACGTTAAACACGTCCGGATGCGCCTTCTCTATCTCGTCGAACAGCACCACGCAGTAAGGCCTGCGCCTCACCGCCTCGGTGAGCTGGCCGCCCTCGTCGTAACCCACGTAGCCCGGAGGCGCTCCGATGAGCCTGGACACGGAGAATTTCTCCATATACTCGCTCATGTCGATCCTGACCATGGCTTTTTCGTCGTCGAACAGCGCCTGAGCCAGCGCCTTGGCAAGTTCGGTCTTGCCCACGCCCGTGGGCCCCAGGAACATGAACGAGCCTATGGGGCGCCCGGGGGCCTGTATGCCCGCCCGGCTCCTCAAAATCGCTTCGCTCACCAGCGTGACCGCTTCATCCTGGCCTATGACGCGCTTGTGCAGCTGCTCGTCCAGGTGCAGCAGTTTTTCCCTCTCACTCTCCATCAAGCGCGTGACCGGTATGCCCGTCCAGCGGCTGACTATCCTGGCGATCTCGTCTTCCGTCACCTTGTCCCTCAGCAGCGTGCGCGCGGACGGATCCTTCTCCGCCTCATTTTCGGCAGTCTCCAGCTGCTTTTGCAGTTCAGGCAGTTTGCCGTACTTGAGTTCCGCCGCCTTGTTCAGGTCGTAATTCCTTTCCGCCAGCTGTATGTCCGCGTTCACCTGCTCGATCTGCTCCCTCAGCTGGCGCACCTTGTGGATGGATTCCATCTCGTTTTCCCACCTGAGCTTCATCTCGTTGAACTCGTCCCGCTTTTCGTAGAGTTCCTGCCTGAGTTTTTTCAGGCGCTCCACACTGGCCTTTTCGTCAGGCTCGTTGGCAAGGGCGACTTCCTCTATCTCCATGCGCATGATGGTCCTGCGGATCTCGTCCAGCTCCTGGGGCATGGAATCCATCTCGGTCCTCACCATGGCGCAGGCTTCGTCCACCAGGTCGATGGCCTTGTCGGGCAGGAAACGGTCGGAGATGTAACGGTTGGACAGCACCGCCGCCTCCACCAGCGCCTGATCGGTGATCTTGACCCCGTGGAACACCTCGTAGCGCTCCTCAAGGCCCCTCAAAATGCTTATGGTGTCCTCTACCGTGGGCTCCTCCACCATAACGGGCTGGAAGCGGCGCTCCAGCGCGGCGTCCTTTTCTATATACTTCCTGTACTCGTCCAGCGTCGTGGCGCCTATGCAGTGCAGTTCGCCCCTGGCAAGCATGGGCTTCAGCAGGTTGCCCGCGTCCATGGAGCCTTCGCCCTTGCCCGCGCCCACTATATTGTGCAGCTCGTCTATGAACAGTATGATCCTGCCCTCGGAAGACGTGACTTCCTTGAGCACGGCCTTGAGCCTTTCCTCAAACTCGCCCTTGTACTTGGCGCCCGCGATCAACGCACCCATGTCCAGGGAATACAGCTGCCTGTCCTTGATGGAGGACGGCACGTCCCCGGCCACTATCCTCTGGGCCAGCCCCTCGGCTATGGCGGTCTTGCCCACGCCGGGCTCGCCTATCAGCACGGGGCTGTTCTTGGTCTTTCTGGACAGTATGCGTATCACGTTGCGTATCTCGCTGTCCCTGCCGATCACCGGATCCAACTTCTGCTTCCGGGCCAGGTCGGTCAAGTCCTGGGCGTATTTGCTGAGCGCTTCGTAGGTATCCTCGGGGC
>JAFZLE010000168.1 GCA_017551645.1 Clostridia bacterium
CCTCTCCGGCGGGCGGGTGATTATGGCCATGTAGAGCTTGCGCAGGGTGTCCTCCTGTATCAGGTGCACCATTTCCTCGAACATATCGTAGCCCTCGTGCTGGTATTCCACGATGGGCTGCCTCTGGGCATACGCCCTTAATCCAATGCCTTCACGCAGCACGTCCATGGCGTCGATATGGTCCATCCAGCGGGTGTCCACGCTGTTTAACAGGAAGGTGCGCTCCACTTCGCGCATGTCGAAACCCGCGTCGGAGATCATCTTTTCCCTGCGGGCGTAGGTATCCAGGCTGGACTTTCTGACCGCCTGGTAGAAGCCCTCCCGCGTCACGGGATCCAGCGCGTCGAATACCGCTTTGACCTGGCCTTTCTCCACGCAGATGCGCTCCAGGTACTCGCCCATGCCCTTGATATCCCAGTTCTCGGGCGGCGCGTCCGGCGCGCAGTAGCTGTCCAGCGCCTCGGAAAGGATGGTGTCCCGCATGTCGTTTATGAATGAGAGCATGTCCTCCCCTTCCAGCACCTGCCGACGCTGGGCGTAGATGATGTTGCGCTGGGTATTCATAACATCGTCGTACTGCAGCACGCTCTTGCGGATGTCGTAGTTCCTGCCCTCCACACGCTTCTGGCTGGCCTCGATCTGTTTGGAAAGTATGCCGTATTCTATGCGCTCGTTTACCTTTACGCCCAGCCGGTCCACCATGGGGCGGATGCGGTCGCTCCCGAACAGGCGCATCAGGTCATCCTCCAGCGAGATGAAGAAGCGGCTGGCGCCCGGGTCGCCCTGGCGTCCGGAACGTCCGCGCAGCTGGTTGTCTATGCGGCGGCTCTCGTGCCGCTCTGTGCCGATGATGTAGAGCCCGCCCAGTTTAACGACTTCCTCGTGCTCCCGGTCAGTCACCTTTTTATGGGTCTCGTACAGCTCGTTGTACTTCTGGCGCAGCTCAAGTATCTCGTCGCTCACTTCGTCGGAATGGCCTACCGCTTCCTCTATCATGGCGTCGTCGTAACCCTGCAGGCGCAGTTCGTGTTTGGCCATGAACTCTGCGTTGCCGCCCAGAAGAATGTCCGTGCCTCGGCCCGCCATGTTGGTGGAAATGGTCACCGCGCCTTTTTTGCCCGCCTGCGCCACTATCTCCGCTTCCTTCTCGTGGAACTTGGCGTTAAGCACCGTGTGGCGGATGCCCTTTCTCTCCAGCAGCTTGCTTACATACTCGCTCTTTTCCACGGACACCGTGCCCACCAGCACCGGCTGACCCGTAGCGTGCAGCTTTTCGACCTCGTCCGCCACGGCGTCGAACTTGCCCTTCATTGTGGTGTAGACCGCGTCGTTATAGTCTTTTCTTATCATGGGACGGTTGGTGGGTATGCACACCACGTCCAGCTTGTATATCCCCCTGAATTCCTCGTCCTCGGTCTTGGCGGTACCTGTCATGCCACTTATCTTCTTGTACATGCGGAAGTAGTTCTGGAACGTGATAGTGGCCAGGGTCTTGCTCTCCCTTTCCACCTTCACGTGTTCCTTGGCCTCGATAGCCTGATGCAGGCCGTCAGAATAGCGCCTGCCCACCATGAGGCGTCCGGTGAACTCGTCGACGATTATCACCTGGCCATCCTTGACCACGTAATCCACGTCCCGCTTCATGAGCGCGTGCGCCCTCAGCGCGGCCAGGATGTGGTGGTAGAGCTCATTGTTCTGTATCTCCGCCAGGTTCTCTATGTTGAACGCCTGCTCGGCCTTTCTTACGCCCAGCTCGGTCAGGGATATGGTCTTTTCCTTTTCGTCCTTGGTGTAGTCCTTGTCCTCGCCCTCTCTCAGCGTGCACACGAACCTGTCCGCCATGTTGTACAGTTCGGTGGACTTTTCGCCCTGCCCGCTTATGATGAGCGGGGTGCGGGCCTCGTCGATAAGTATGGAGTCCACCTCGTCCACGATGGCGAAGTTAAGGGGGCGCTGCACCATGCGCTCTTTAACCACCACCATGTTGTCCCTTAAATAGTCGAAGCCCAGCTCGTTGTTGGTGGCGTACGTGATGTCCGCCATATAGGCCTCCTGCCTCTGCTCGGGGGTCATATCGTGCAGGATAAGGCCCACCTTCATGCCCATAAAGCGGTATATTTTACCCATCCACTCGGAGTGGTACTTGGCCAGGTAGTCGTTGACCGTGACCACGTGCACGCCCTCGCCCGGCAGCGCGTTCAGGTACGCGGCCAGCGCGGCGGTCAGCGTTTTGCCTTCGCCCGTCTTAAGCTCCGCTATGCGCCCCTGGTGCAGCACTATCGCGCCCGCCAGCTGTACGGGATAAGCCCGCTGCCCTATAGCCCTGTACGCGCCTTCCCTTACCGCGGCAAGCGCGTCCACCAGCAGGTCGTCCAGCGTCTTTCCGTCCCTGAGCATACCGCGGAATTCTTCCGTTTTCGCCCTGAGTTCCGCGTCGGACAGCTTTTCCAGTTCCCCGCGCTTCGCCTCGATGAGCTTGACGGTCTTCATCACCTTTTTGACCTCCGCCTCGTTGGAACCGGAGAGCGCGCCTTTTATGAAGTCAAACAGTTTTTCCATTATATTCTCCCATTGTAATCTGTCTGCATTATACCACTTTTTGCGGCGTGTTTGCAAGTCTCAGGGTATATTAAGGCTCACCTTTCCCCGGGAGAATATCCGCTTGAAAAGCAGCCTTGTCCTGCCCAGGCGCCCTGCCTTGCGCAGTATGTCATAATAGCAGTTCTCCGCCCGCGCGACCTGTTTCGGGTCGGGGGCGAGCCTGCCGTACGCCGCCCGCGCCACGTCCGCGCTCACGGCCTGAAATTCCTCAGGAGCCGCATTC
Source organism: Clostridia bacterium (assembly GCA_017551645.1). Lineage (GTDB taxonomy): Bacteria > Bacillota > Clostridia > Christensenellales > Aristaeellaceae > RUG14130. The sequence goes on from JAFZLE010000168.1 coordinate 2,825, forward strand.
GCCCGTACCGCGCTCGAGGCGAACTCGGCGGGCGTAAATCCCTGCACGTAGTCCATGCCCCGTATCTTAAGGGCGTTTATGCTCAGCCTGTACCACAGCAGCAGTTTTTCCGTATTTGTCCTGTACCCGCTTTCCTGCTTTTTCGGGTCGGTCTTTCTGATCCTGTGCGTCACTCCCGCCGCCGCGCCTGCCGCCAGCAGTGCCAGCAGCAGCCAGAGCAGCCAGCCGTTGAAGCGCGTCGTATCCCCCGGCGTCTCATTCCAGTCAGACGGGGCGTCATTCTCAGGCTCGGGCGTATTCCCGTCGCCTTCGTCAGGCCAAGAGGGCCCGGGCGTGTTCTCGGGCGGGTCGTCTGTCCGGTCGTCGTCCGGCCAGTTGGTGTCGTCCTCCTCCGGAGCGGGAGACGGCGTGGGAGCGGGTGTGGGCGTAGGTGTAGGCGTGGGAGTGCTGCCGGACGGCGGGGGCGTCCGGTCTTCGGAGCTGCTGTGCCCGCCGGCTTCATCGCCGCTTTCCCCCGTGTCAGAGGGAGTGGCGTCAAATGTCACCCAGCCAAAGCCCTTGAAATACACCTCGCACCAGGCATGGGCGTTCTCGCCCGTCAGTACGTTTTCTCCGCCCTCCTTGACCAGGTACCCCTCCACATACCGGGCGGGCAGCCCGGCGATGCGGGCCATAAGAGTCATGGAGGAAGCGTAGTACATGCAGTAGCCGTTCATGCCGTGGAGCATGAACCAGCTGACAAAATCTTCCCCCTCAGGCACGTAACCTGGATTAAGGGTA
>JAFZLE010000169.1 GCA_017551645.1 Clostridia bacterium
CAAACGGTCGGCATAAACCAGGGCGCAGCCAGGCTCATAGGCATCAACCCGGTCGTAATAAAACTGCTGAGCTTTGTGATACTGGGCATGTGCGTGGCGGTAGCCAGTGTTATCGGGATCGCCCGCATGGGCAATCTCAGCCATAAGACGATCCTTATCGACATAGAAATGGACGCAATTCTCGCAGTAGCCATAGGCGGGAACAGCCTTGGCGGCGGGCGCTTCAAGATAGGCGGAAGTATAATGGGCGCCTATGTTATACAGATGTTGTCAACCACGCTGAACGCCATGATCAAGGAGCATCCGGAACAGGTCAAAGCGTTCAAGGCTATGGTGATCATCCTTATAGTGACTGCCGGGTCGCCGGTCATACAGCGTCTGATCGTAAAGCTCTGGAAGATCAGCCTGCCCCTGCTGCGTAAATTTGCCATGAAACTTATAAAGCTGTTTAAAACGTTATTCGGGCGAAAAGCGCCTTCACCGCGCGGATAAGGAGGTCCACATGAAACAGTCAGAAAGATCCGCCGTGAAGGTGAAGCACTTTGAAAGGATATCCAATGCCCAGCTGCTGATGCTGATAAGCATCGTGATATTCTTCGCCATGTATATTATCGGGTATAATACTCTCGGCCAGGGCTTCCGCAGCGCCAAGACGCCCTTCGATATCCTGAACGCCAAAGCGCCACTTATCATTATCGCGTGCAGTCTGACCGTCGTTATGATCGGCGGCGGCATCAACATAAGCGTCGGCGGCGTGCTTGGCCTTACGGCAATGAGCTGCGCGCTGTTAATGAATAAATACCAGTACGGCGATAGCCCGTGGGGCGTCATCCTCGCTTTATTGCTGGCGTTGGGCCTGGGCCTCGCATTCGGGCTCGTGCAAGGCGCGCTTATCAGCTATCTGGACATACAGCCGTTTATCGTTACGCTGGCAGGCATGGTACTGGCGCGCGGCCTGCTGAACATGCAGTATTCGAATTCTCTGCGCGTAAACAACGCCGCGTTTACCGAACTCAGGAAAAACTCGGCCATAGAAGTTAAAGCGCTGTCCTATCTGAACAGCAAAAACAAGCTTATTATCCCAAAGCTTGAATTGGGAGTGATCATCGCGATAGCTGTCGTGATACTGGTCTTTCTTATGCTGCGTTACACGAAGAAAGGCCGTCACATCTACGCTATCGGCGGCAACCAGCAAAGCGCGCTCATGCTGGGCATAAATGTGAAGAATACCCGTTTCTTCAGTTATGTGATCAGCGGTCTGCTCAGCGGCCTGGCCGGGTTCATATATCTGATGCATGAACCGTCTGCCAATACCACCAGCGTGGGCATCCGCGGAGAAATGGACGCCATAGCCTCATCGATAATCGGCGGCACGCTGCTGACCGGCGGCGTTGGAAACGTCATCGGTACGTTTTTCGGTGTCATGATCCTTGCACTGATAGAACGCATAATCTGGGATCTGGGACTGCAGGATTCCTGGTGGCAGGATATGACGAGCGGCGCGATGCTGGGTTTGTTCATCATTATCCAAAGCGTCGTACTGTATGTGCGCGGAAAACCGCGGCTGAAGCTCCATACGGCGAAAAAGCTCAAAAAACCGCTGACAAGTATACGGGAATGAGCTGCCGGCGCAGTGGGCAGTATTGCTGTAAGGCCGTCACCGTACCGTGATCTGCCAACAGCGTATGAAAACAAGGGAGGATAGATATCCTCCCTTGTTTTGTTGGAATGCACTTATAGGTGGCCGCACTTGGTGCGGGAAAGGTTTTTACCTTGGCGCGAAACGCGCGGGAAAGCGGACGGCAATATATCTTGGAGCATCTCCTTCAGGAACCGGCCGGTGCAGATATTTCCGAATGGAGCGATATGTCTGTGCCTGCCGCGCGCGGGCTATCTCCACATCCAGACGATCAGGCGGTCGGACTGCGTCATGCCGAGCTTTTTCTGCATAAGGAGGGAGGCAGTGTTGGTTTTTTCCACCTGGCCGAAGGGGATATAGCCCTGCTTGATGGTGCGCGCCATCAGGCTCGCCTGCAGCGCCGCGCCGAAACCTCTGCGCCTGTATTCGGGAAAAACGTAGAGTATGCCCATGCTGCCTTCCAGGTGCTCGCCTATGAAGCCCACGAGCCGCCCGCGGTCGTACCCCAGCAGCACGGACCCTCTTTTCACCACCGCCCTGAGCTCTTCCGGGCTGAGCAGAGCGTAGTTTTCCGTGAGCATGGGCAGGTCGCTTTCGTCCGCGGTCCTGAACTGCAGTTCCGCGCCGGCGGAAGGCGTTTTTCCGTAATACGCCACCTGGTAACACTCGAGCCTGTCCGAAAAGCCGAACTTTTCGTACGCCGCCAGGCCGAGGGCGCGGTCCGCCACCATAAGGAGCCCGCATTCGCCGCTTATATGGCGGTCGAGCAGCGCCATGCCCTCAGCCGCGTCGCCGCAGGCCAGCATATACGCTCCGCTGACTTCGTCGCGCAGGAGCAGCGCGCCATCCATTTCGTCTATGATCTTCCCGCTGCCGCGTTTGAGCACGCGGTCGAGCCCCAGACAGTCTATGCCGCTTAGATCCATATGCTTTCCCGCGCGCTATCCTTTCAGTATCTCTTTAAGGAACCGGCCCGTGTAGCTGGTCTCGCAGGCGGCGACCTGCTCGGGGGTGCCGCAGGCGACCACGCTGCCGCCCATGTCGCCGCCCTCGGGGCCCAAGTCTATTATCCAGTCCGCGCATTTGATCACGTCCGGGTTGTGCTCGATCACCACCAGCGTGTTGCCCGCGTCCACCAGCCGGAACAGCACTTCGTTCAGCCTTTCCACATCCGCGGGATGCAGGCCCGTGGTGGGCTCGTCCAGCACGTACAGGGTGCGGCCCGTGGCCTTGCGGGAGAGCTCCGCGGCCAGCTTGACCCTTTGCGCCTCGCCGCCGGACAATTGGGTGGCGGGCTGGCCCAGTTTTACGTAGCCCAGGCCCACGTCCACCATGGTCTGCAGCTTGCTCCTGAGTTTGGGCAGGGCGTCAAAGAACACCAGCGCCTCGTCACAGGTCATTTCCAGCACCTCGTGTATGCTCTTGCCCCGGTACCTGACTTCCAGCGTCTCGCGGTTGTAGCGCTTTCCGCCGCACACCTCGCAGGGCACGTAGAGGTCGGGCATAAAGTGCATCTCTATCTTGATAACGCCGTCGCCTGAGCAGCTTTCGCACCTGCCGCCCTTGACGTTAAAGGAGAAGCGGCTGGCCTTGAAGCCTCGGGCGCGGGCGTCGGCGGTGGAGGCGTAAAGCTCGCGTATCAGGTCGAACAGGCCCGTGTAGGTGGCGGGATTGCTGCGGGGGGAACGGCCTATGGGGCTCTGGTCTATGGAGATGACCTTGTCCAGCCGGCTCAGGCCCTCTATGCCGTCGTGTTTGCCGGGGCGCTCGTGGGAACGGTTGAGCTCCCGGGAGAGCGCCTTGAAGAGGATGTCGTTCACCAGGCTGCTCTTGCCGGAGCCGCTCACGCCCGTGACGCAGGTGAACACACCCAGGGGGAAATCCACGTCCATGCCCTTAAGGTTGTGGGCGCGGGGGTTCTTTACGGTTATGAAGCCTCTGGGAGCGCGCCGGGCGGCAGGCATGGGCACGCAGCGCGCGCCGGACAGGAACTGCCCCGTGACGGACTCGGGCACTTTCATGACTTCTTCGGGAGTGCCGCAGGCCACTAGGTACCCGCCGCGGCTGCCCGCCCCGGGGCCTATGTCGATTATGTAGTCCGCCGCGCGCATGGTGGCGGTGTCGTGCTCCACCACTATCAGCGTGTTGCCCAGCGCCTGCAGCTTGCGCAGGGTCATCAGCAGTTTCGCGCTGTCCCGCATGTGCAGGCCTATGGAGGGCTCATCCAGTATGTAGACCACGCCCACCAGCCCGCTGCCTATCTGGGTGGCCAGGCGGATGCGCTGGGCTTCGCCGCCGGACAGGGTGGCTGCGCCCCGGGACAGGGTAAGGTACTCAAGCCCCACGTCCCGCAGAAAGCTCAGGCGGGCGGTGACTTCCCTTAATATGGGCCGGGCGATGAAGCTTTCCCGCTGGGGCAGGGACACGGTCTCGAAGAAGTCGAGGCTGTCCCGTATGGACATGTCGCTCACGTCCGAAATGGACTTTTCGCCCACCGTGACCGCCAGCGCCTCGGGCTTCAGGCGCCTGCCGCCGCACTCGGGGCAGGGGGTCTCGCTCATGTACTCGCTTATGCCTTCCCGGCTGTAGTCGCTGTCAGTCTCGCGGAAGCGGCGCTCAAGGTTGGTGACGATGCCCTCAAAGGGCACGTTGAAGCTGCCCTTGCGGCCTTCCCGCTCGTACTCGCAGTGTATCTTTTCGCCCTTGGTGCCGTAGAGTATGGCGTCCAGCTGGTGCTTCTCCAGTGTCTTTACGGGGGCGTCCATGGAAAAGCCGTAGTGCCTCGCCAGCCCCTCCAGGTACATGCGCGCCATCTGGCCGCCGCCCTCGCCGCTGTCCCATCCGCTCACCCGTATGGCTCCCTCGTTAAGGCTCTTGTCCGGGTCGGGTATCACGCTGTTTATGTCCACGGTGGTGAGGTAGCCCAGGCCGCCGCACACGGGGCACGCGCCGTAGGGATTGTTGAAGGAGAACATGCGGGGGGAGAGCTCCTCTATGGAGATGCCGCAGTCGGGGCAGGCATAGTTCATGGAGAAGAGTATCTCGTCCCCGTCCATGAACGCCGCCAGGCACAGCCCGCCGCCCAGCTTCAGCGCGGTCTCCACGCTGTCGCTCAGGCGGGAGAGCACGCCGTCCCGCAGTATAAGGCGGTCCACCACTATCTCTATGTCGTGCTTCTTGTTTTTATCCAGGGGCGGCGTTTCGCTGAGTTCGTACATTATGCCGTCTATGCGGCAGCGCACGAAGCCTTTTTTCTGGCAGTCTTCCAGCAGTTTTGCGTACTCGCCCTTGCGTCCCCGCACCACGGGCGCCAGCAGCACCAGGCGGCTGCCCTCGGGCTGCTCCATTATGCGGGAAGTGATCTCGTCCACGCTCACCCGCTTTATCACCCGCCCGCACTTGGGGCAGTGGGGCGTGCCCGCCCGGGAGTACAGCAGGCGCAGGTAGTCGTGTATCTCGGTGACCGTGCCCACGGTGGAACGGGGGGAGCGGGCAGTGGTCTTCTGGTCTATGGATATGGCGGGGGAGAGGCCGTCTATGGCGTCCACATCCGGCTTGTCCATCTGCCCCAGGAACTGGCGGGCGTAGGAGGACAGGCTCTCCACGTACCTGCGCTGCCCCTCGGCGAAAATGGTGTCGAAGGCCAGGGAGCTTTTGCCCGAGCCCGACAGCCCGGTTATCACCGTGAACTTGTCCCGGGGTATCTTTACGTCTATGTTCTTTAAGTTGTTGACCCTTACGCCCCTGCAGGTGATGAATCTATCCATATACGCGTCCTTCCGCAGTAAGTTTTATATGTCCCGCGCCCTGCCGGAGCCTATGGGCTTGAACAGCCTCGCGCTCCAGAAGCGCATGTCCAGTTCGTCCAGATAGAAACGGAATACCGCCTTCCAGTTCTTGGTGGCGGTGCTGAGCACCATGTACCCGGCCTCGGAGCCCACCGCGTTTTCCGCGAAGCGGAACAGCGCCTGCCCTATGCCGCGGCAGCGCTTTTCGGGCACCACGTAGAGCTCCTCCACCTCAAAATACGCAGTGCCCTCGGGCATCACAGCCTGCATGCTCTCGGAGCGGTAGACCTTTCCGAACAGGTAGCCCACCGCCCTTCCGCCTTCCTCCGCAAGGAAGATGCGGTTGCCCTCTATGTCGCTTTTTTCGTTCGCCCTGTAACCGTAGCAGCTGTTTTCGGCGGCCCAGTCTTCGGACATTTTTATGAGCGCCGACAGCACCTCGTGTGTCAATTCCGTTTCATGTATCCGCATATCTTTTCCTGTATGATGATTATTTGTGTGATTCCAAGCACGCCTACCGCCTTTTGCGCCGGGCGCGGCGGCTCTTTTCGTTTGTCGCCATGGGGGCGGCGCCCTGCAGTGCCAGCATCTGGTCCCTCAGGCGGGCGGCCTTCTCGAAGTCCAGCTGGGAGGCGGCTTCCAGCATCATTTCGCTCAGCCGCTCTATGGCCACCAGCTTTTCCTCCTCGTCCATGGGCGCGGAGGCGGAGGAGTCAGCCTTGCGGGACACGCTCAGAGCCTCCTTTATGGCCGCTTTCACGCTTTCGGGCTTTATGCCGTGCTCCTCGTTGAAGCGGGACTGCACTTCCCGGCGGCGGTTGGTCTCGTCTATGGCGGCCTGCATGGAGGGCGTCACGCTGTCCGCGTACATGATCACCCGCCCGTCCACGTTGCGGGCGGCGCGGCCCACGGTCTGCACCAGGCTGGTCTCACTGCGCAGGAAACCCTCCTTGTCCGCGTCCAGAATGGCTACCAGTTCCACTTCGGGCAGATCCAGGCCCTCTCTGAGCAGGTTTATTCCCACCAGCACGTCAAAAACGCCCTGGCGCAGGTTCTTCAGCAGCTCTATACGGTCCAGCGTTTCCACGTCGGAGTGCATGTATTCCACTTTTACGCCCATGTCCCGCAGGTACTCGGTAAGGCTCTCGGCGGTGCGCTTGGTGAGGGTGGTGACCAGCGCGCGGCCGCCCTTTTCCGCTACTATTCTGAGTTCACCCAGCAGGTCGTCCACCTGGTAGGTCGCGGGGCGCACGATTATCTCCGGGTCTATGAGGCCGGTGGGGCGTATGAGCTGCTCCACCACCTGCTCCGCCCGCTCCTTTTCGTAGGGCCCGGGAGTGGCGGACACGTATATGGTCTGGCCGATGCGCTGCTCGAACTCGTAGAACTTGAGGGGGCGGTTGTCGAAGGCGCTCTTCATGCGGAAGCCGAACTCCACCAGCGTGCTTTTGCGGGCGAAGTCCCCGTTGTACATGGCGCGTATCTGGGGTATGGTCACGTGGCTCTCGTCTATGAACACCACGTAGTCCCGGGGAAAGTAGTCCAGCAGCGTGAAGGGCGGCTCCCCGGGCCGGCGGCCGTCAAAGTAGCGGGAGTAGTTCTCTATCCCGTTCACGAAGCCGATCTCCCTTAACATCTCCAGGTCGTAGGTGGTGCGCTGCCTTAAGCGCTGCGCCTCCAGCAGGCGGCCGTTGTTTTCAAGCTCGCCCGCCTCTATGGGCAGGTCGTGTTCTATCATTTCCAGGCCCAGGCGCAGCTTTTCGGAGGAGGTCACGTAGTTGGTGGCGGGGTAGAGGATGACATGGTTGAGCAGCGTGACCGTTTTTCCCGTGAGCGCGTCGGCGTGGCTGATGCGCTCTATCTCGTCCCCGAAAAACTCTATCCTCACTGTCTTGTCGAACTGGGAGGCGGGCACTATCTCCACCGTCTCGCCCTTCACGCGGAAACTGCCCCGCTTGGGCTCGAAGTCGTTGCGCTCGTACTGTATGTCCACCAGCCGGCGGATGAGCTCGTCCCGGTCTATCCTCTGGCCTTCCCTCAGGCTTATGGACTGGGAGCGGTACTCCTCCGGGTCGCCCATGCCGTATATGCAGCTTACCGACGCCACGATTATCACGTCCCGCCTTTCGGAAAGCCAGCTCGTGGCGGAGTGGCGCATGCGGTCGATCTCGTCGTTTATGGAGGAGTCCTTTTCTATATAGGTGTCCGTGGCGGGGATGTACGCCTCGGGCTGGTAGTAATCGTAGTAGCTTACGAAGTAGCCCACGGCGGAGTCGGGGAAGAACTCCTTGAATTCCGCCGCCAGCTGCGCCGCCAGGGTCTTGTTGTGGGCGATCACCAGGGCGGGGCGCTGCAGGCGCTGGATGACGTTTGCCATGGTGAAGGTCTTGCCGGAGCCCGTAACGCCCAGCAGCACCTGGTTCTTCATGCCGCTTTCGACGCCCCGCACCAGTTTCTCTATGGCCTCGGGCTGGTCGCCCCGGGGAGAGAAGCGGCTTTTGAGACTGAACATTACTTTCCGCCCCCTTCCCTGCGCCTGCGGGCGATAAAGTAGGCGTCCATGAGCGCGCTGGCCAGCTCGTCCTCGTCCCGGGGGGAGAGGCTGCCGCCCGCGTACAGGGCTTTGACCTGCGTAAGCACGCGCCGGATCTCGGCGGCGGCGTCGGGCAGCGCTTCTTCGTCTTCCGCCAGGAAGTAATTGCGCTCCACGCCGAATATGCCGCTCAGGCGGTCGTACACTTCCCGCTTCTGGGGATAGAAGCGCCCCGACTCGTAGCCCTCCACCGTGCGCTTGCTCAGCCCCAGCAGTTTGCTAAGCTGTTCCTGGGTGTAACCCATCCGCGTGCGCTGGCAGCGCAGTTTTTCGCCGAATTTCATTCTGTTCCCTCCGGATATGGACGCGCGCTCGTCCGCTTGTGCATTTCACACAATAATATCACAAAATATTTTCGATATTTCAGGCTTGTATAGGGCAAGTAATTTGCGATATAATGCGCAAGTCGCAAAAAACCTGCGACATGTATTATACAGTTGCGCGAGAGGCGAGTCAACTGTTATTTTATGAAATTATTGTAAGCCGGACAGCTTACAGGCTTATGGAGACGGAGGTGGGATGATGAAGATAAGCGGGAAATACCCGAGGGTGTGCCGCCTTAAGCGCAGCCTGGACAAAAAGCGCCTGCGCCTGGCTGCCGCGAGGGCGAGGTACTACGTGCGCCGGGTGAAAGCGGAGGGCAGCGCGAGCCGCGTGCGCCCCGTTTCGGGCGGCCGGATGGCGGACGGACAGGCGCTTTTGGCGGATCTGGCGGACTGCAAGACCGAAATGGACAGCGCGGGGCAGGTCTTTACCGCGGAAAGGGACAAAACGCGGGAGCTGCTGGAACAGATGAGCGACCCGGTGAGCGGTACGCTGCTGGCGGGAGTATTGATAGAGGGGGACGGTCTGAACGTGCTCAGGCACGCGCTGGGCATGAGCAAACAGGGAGTGTACTACCGGGCGCACCGCGCGTTCGGGGAATTGGAGGAACTGATGGAGGAAAACGGGTATGGGGAGTCTGAGCATAAGGGAGATAAGGCGCCTGGCGGACGGTCTGAGCGCGAAGCTTGGGGCGCGTGAGATCAGCGGCGGGGAATTATATGGCAACTATTTTGCGAAAGTGCCCATCCCCATAATAGCGAAGGGGCCCGGCTGCACCGTCTGGATAGACAGGTACTACGCCGCGTACCAGCTGGGGGAGGGTGAAGTCAGGTACGTATATGTGGCGCCGCGCCACGCCTGCGAGGAACTCAGGGCGTGCCGCGCTTCCCAGGGCGCGCGGGGACAGCTGCCGCCGGAGATAGCGGAGCAGATCAGCCGGGCGCTGAAAAGCATGCGGCGGGCGGGGGAGAAAGTGTGGCTGTCAGATTAAACTTATATTACGGCGGGGGTATTGCTTGAAAAGGCAATAAAATAATGATATAATTACAAGATGTATATCATCGCAGGGTCAGCGGCCCGGGGTGTTAGACAGAATAATTCCACAGAGGATCGGCATATGGTCTGCGTAAAATTCGGCGGCACGTCCCTGGCGGACGCGGCCCAGTTCAAAAAGGTCAAGCGGATAATCGAAAGCGACCCCAAACGGAAGTTCGTGGTGGTGTCCGCGCCGGGCAAGCGCTTTTCCGGCGACATAAAGATCACGGACATGCTGGAAGAGGTATGGAAGCGGGCGCTCAGGGGCGGCCGTATCGACCTGGCCATGAAGCCCGTGACGGAGCGCTTTTCCGAGATAGCCTGCAAGCTTAAGCTGGAGTTCGACGCCGATAAGGAAGCCGAGAAGATCGTTTCCGCGCTGAGCGTGTCCCCCGACCGGGACTACTGCATGAGCCGGGGCGAGTACTTAAGCGGCAAGCTGATGAGCCTGTACCTTGACCGTCCCTTCGTGGACCCCGCCCGGCACGTGTTTTTCGACCGGGACGGCAGCCTGGACAGCAAAAAGACGCTGAAGTCCCTGGGCAGGGCGCTTTCCGGCCTGGACGGGGCGGTGATACCCGGCTTTTACGGCTCCACCCCTTCGGGCGGCATAAAGACCTTCTCCCGGGGCGGCAGCGACATCACCGGCGCGCTGGTGGCCGCCGCGGCAGGCGCGGAGCTCTACGAGAACTGGACGGACGTGAACGGCCTGCTGGCGGCGGACCCCCGCGTGGTCAACAAGCCCGAGACCGTAAGGAACTTAAGCTACCGCGAGCTGCGCATACTCTCCTACATGGGCGCCAGCGTCATGCACGCGGAC
>JAFZLE010000170.1 GCA_017551645.1 Clostridia bacterium
CGCCCTGAGCCTCAAGATAATAGAGCGGGTGGGCAGGGAGAACGTGCTGCCCTTCCTCAGGGAGGAGCTTAGGATCAATCCTTCCGAAAAGGTGGCCGCGTGGCTGGGCGACGCCCAGAGCCCCCATTTCGCATACGACCTGCTGGGGGTCATGAAGAGCGAACTCAACGCCCGGGTGTATATCCCGGCGGACGAAGAGATGATGAGCCTGGACGATGCGGTCGCTTTCGCACGGGACATCGGTGCGATACTCTGCTACGCGTACCTGGGGGACGTAGGCCAGAGCGTGACGGGCGACAAAAAGGCCCAGACGTTCGAAGACGCGTACCTGGAAGAGCTTTTGAGCTTTATGAAGGAGAGGGGAGTAGAGGGCGTGACGTTCATGCCCAGCCGCAACACCCCCGAACAGCTGGAAAGGCTCATGGGTTTGTGCGACAAATACGGCTTTACGCAGATCTCTGGCGAGGATATCAATTCCTCCCGCCAAAGCTTCATCTGCAAAGAGCTGGAAAAGCCGATGTTCCGCCACCTGGTGGACGCGGCATGGATGCTGGTAAACCGAGAGAAACGGGAGGATGAGGAATGAAGACCACAGCGGTAAGGCTTCACGGGAAGCAGGACCTGAGGCTGGACAGCTTTGAGCTGCCGGAGCTTCAGGAGGACCAGATACTGGCGAAGGTGATCTGCGACTCCATCTGCATGTCCACCTACAAGTGCGCCATGCAGGGCGTAGAGCACAAGCGCGTTCCCAAGGACGTGGCGGACAACCCCACCATCATGGGCCACGAGTTCTGCGGCGAGATCATCAAAGTGGGCGCGAAGTGGCAGGACGACTACAAGGCGGGCCAGCGGTTCGCCATACAGCCCAACATCAACTACAAGGGCACCATGTGGGCGCCGGGCTATTCCTACAGGACCATCGGCGGGGACTCCACTTACATCATCATCCCCAACGAGTTCATGGAAGAAAAATGCCTGCTGCCTTATAAAGGAGAAAACTACTTCGGCGCGGCGCTGTCCGAGCCCCTGAGCTGCGTGGCGGGCACGTTCAAGGCCATGTACCACACCAAAAACGGCGTTTACGAACATTGGATGGGCATAAAGCAGGGCGGCAAAATGGCGCTGCTTGCCAGCGTGGGCCCCATGGGCCTGGCGGCCATAGACTATATCATCCACACGGACAGAAGGCCGTCGCTGCTCACCATAACCGACATCGACCAGGCGAGGCTCGACCGGGCGGCGAGCATCTTCACAAAGGAAGAAGCCGCCAAATGGGGCATTGAGCTGCATTACGTGAACACCGCCTGCGAGGATCCCGTGCAGGTACTTATGGACATAAGCGGCGGTGAGGGCTATGACGACGTGGTGTGCTTCGCCCCCGTGACCGCGGTGGTGGAGCAGGCGGACCAAATACTGAGCCGCGACGGCTGCCTCAACTTCTTCGCAGGCCCCGGCAAGAAGGACTTTTTCGCGAAGCTCAATTTCTATAACGTGCACTACTCTTCCACCCACATCTGCGGCACGTCCGGCGGCAACACCCAGGACATGGCGGAATGCCTGAAGATGATGGGCGAGGGCAGGCTCACTCCCGCCGCGCTGGTCACGCACGTGGGCGGCCTGGACGCGGCCATAGACGCCACGCTCAACCTGCCCTCCATACCGGGCGGCAAGAAGCTGATCTACACCCATATCCGCATGCCCCTGACCGCTATAAGCGAGTTTGAGGAAAAGGGCAAGACAGACCCGATGTTCGCCGAGCTTTCGAAGCTCGTAAAAGAGACCAACGGGCTTTGGAACACCAAAGCCGAGGAATACCTGTTAAAAACGCTCACTAAGGAGGACGACTAATGGCAAAGGCGGTTATAATGCCCAAGGCGGGCATTACGGTGGAAAGCTGCATCATCGGCAAGTGGCTCAAAAATGTAGGCGACGAGGTCAAGGTAGGGGACATTTTATACACCTACGAGACCGACAAGGCGTCCTTCGAGTGTGAAAGCACCGAGGAAGGCACCATTCTGGCCATATTCTTCAACGACGGGGACGAAGTGCCCTGCTTTACCAACGTGTGCGCCATAGGCAAGCCCGGCGAAAACTTTGACGACCTGAAACCCGCCGGCGCTGCCTCTGCGGAAGCTCCCAAGGCCGAGGAAAAGGCGCCAGAAGCGCCTGCCCAGGCAGAAGCCAGACCCGCGGCGGAATCCACCGCGAAGCCGGGAGACGAAATAAAGGTATCTCCCAGGGCCAAAGCGCTGGCCGAAAAAGCGGGCGTGAACGCCTCTGACGCCACCGCTACCGGCCCCGACGGCAGAATCATCGAGCGGGACGTAAGGAAGCTCATGGAAGAGGGCGCGCCCGTCAAGGCAGCCGCCGAACCCGCCAAGCCCGCCGCGGAGCCCGCGAAGGCGGAGATCCCCGCTCCGGAGTTCGAGGACGTCAAGTTCTCCGGCATCAGGAAGGCCATTGCCCGCAGCATGACCCAGAGCCTGTCCACCATGGCGCAGCTCACCAACCACCACTCCTTCGACGCCACCGCCATCCAGGCGTTCCGCAAGGAATGCAAGGCCGCGGGCGGAGACGTGGGCGGCATTACCCTGGGCGACATGGTGCTCTACGCCGTGTCCCGCACACTGCTCGCCTTCCCGGACCTGAACGCCAACATGGTGGACGATACCACCCTGCGCCGCTTTAAGCACGTGAACCTGGGCGTGGCCGTGGATACCCCCAGAGGCCTTATGGTGCCCACCATCTTCAACGCCGACACCAAGAGCCTGCTGGAGATCAGCAGGGAAGTGAAGACCCTGGCCGAGGCCGCCCGCAGCGGCGCCATCAGCCCCGACCTTTTGACCGGCGGCAGCTTCACCGTGAGCAACCTGGGCAGCACGGGCGTCGAGATGTTCACTCCCGTTATCAATCCGCCCCAGACCGCCATACTGGGCGTGTGCGGCATCACTCAGCGGGTAAAGGAAGAAAACGGCCAGATCAAGCTGTATCCCGCCATGGGCCTGAGCCTCACGTACGACCACAGGGCGGTGGACGGCTCTCCCGCCAGCAAATTCGTCAAGGAACTGTGCCAGAACCTGGAAAAGTTCACCCTGCTTCTGGCAAAGTAAAGGAGATAAGATATGGACGCGTATGATCTGATCGTTGTGGGCGGAGGCCCGGGCGGATACCTTGCCGCCGAAAGAGCGGCCCAGGGCGGGCTTAAAGTGTGCCTGTTCGAAAAACGGGCGCTGGGCGGCGTGTGCCTGAACGAAGGCTGCATCCCCACCAAGACCCTGCTCAATTCCGCGAAGCTCTACCGCCACGCCACCGAGAGCGTCAACTTCGGTGTGAAAAGCGAAAACGTGACCTTTGACCACGCCCAGGTGATAAAGCGCAAGGCCAAGGTGGTAAAGACCCTGGTCAGCGGCGTGGGCATGACCATGAGCGCCAACAAAATAAACGTGGTGAGCGCCGCGGCCGAAGTAAAGGGCAGGCAGGACGGCAAGTTTGCCGTCGAAGCCGAAGGCAAGACCTACCTGGCCGAACGGCTCATACTGGCGCTGGGCTCCGAAGCCGCGGTGCCGCCGATCCCGGGCGTCAAGGAAGGCGTGGAGAGCGGCTTTGTGATGACCAACCGGGAGATCCTGGACGAGACCCAGCTGCCCAAGGCGCTGGCGGTCATCGGCGGCGGCGTGATCGGCCTTGAGATGGCCTGCTACTTCGCCAGCGTGGGCGTGAAGGTCACCGTGATCGAGATGCTGGACAAGATCGCCGGCGCTACCGACCGTGACGTGTGCAAGGTACTGCAGGCGGAGTACGAAAAACGGGGCATGGAATTCAAGCTTTCCGCCAAGGTGCTCTCCGTAAAGCCCGGCGCAGTGGTGTACGAGGACGCCGCCGGCCAGCACGAGTGCCCCTGCGACAAGGTGCTTCTGAGCGTAGGCCGCCGCGCCGCCACGAAGGGCGCGGGGCTCGAGAGCCTGAACCTGGAAATGAACCGCGGCGCCATAGTCACCGACGACACCCTGGCCACCTCAGTACCCGGGGTATGGGCGGTAGGCGACTGCAACGGCAAGCTGATGCTTGCGCATACCGCCTACAGGGAAGCCGAGGTCGCGGTCAACAACATCCTGGGCAAAAAAGACAGGATCAACTACAATTCCATTCCTTCCGTCATTTACACCGATCCCGAGGTAGCCAGCGTAGGCTACACGAAGGAAGCCGCGGAAAAGGCGGGGCTGAAGGTAAAGGAAGTCAATGTGCCCATGCTCTACGCGGGCAGGTACGTGGCCGAAGTGGACGGAGGCAAGGGCTTCTGCAAGCTGGTGCTGGACGCGGACAAGAACCGCCTGGTAGGCTGCCACATAGTGGGTTCCTACGCCAGCGAGATGATACTCTCCGCCGCCATGATGGTGGACACCGAACTGCCTCCCGAAAGGCTCAAGAAGTTCGTGTTCCCGCATCCCACCGTATGCGAAGTCATTCGGGAAGCCATATTCAAGCTGTAATTCAAGAAAGGGGTATTTACCATGCCTAAGTCATTATACTACGGCCCAGACGAGATCAGAGCCAAAAGCACTATCCACTTTACCGACATCCCCGTAAACGCCTATTCCAAGACCGTGCAGCAGGAGAGGGAGAACTTCTCAGACGACGAGCTGCTGCGCATCTACCGCGACATCACCATACTGCGCGAGTTTGAGAGCATGCTCACCTCCATCAAGACCCAGAAGGTGTATAACGGCGTGGAGACCACTTATCCCGGCCCCGCCCACCTGTCCGTAGGCCAGGAAGCCGCGTGCGTGGGCCAGGCGTACCTGATGACCCCCAACGATTACCAGTTCGGTTCCCACAGGAGCCATTCCGAGATACTGGCCAAGGCGCTGTCCTCCATCCAGAAGCTGTCCGACGAGGAACTGCTCAAGATAATGGAGAGCTTCCTGGGCGGCGCGACCCTGAGGGCCGTTGAGAAGATGGGCAAGACTGACAGCGTGAAGGAACTGGCCATACGCTTCATCCTTTACGGCACACTTTCCGAGATCTTCGCCCGCAAGACCGGCTTCCACATGGGCCTGGGCGGCAGTATGCACGCCTTCTTCCTGCCCTTCGGCGTGTATCCCAACAACGCCATCGTGGGCGGCAGCGCTCCCATCGCCACCGGCGCCGCGCTGTACAAGAAGTGCAACGACAAAAAGGGCTTCGTAGTCTGCAACATCGGCGACGGCTCCCTGGGCTGCGGCCCCGTGCTTGAAGCGCTGAACTTCGCCTGCATGGACCAGTTCCACACCCTGTGGGGCGACGACGGCAGGGACGTGAGCGGCCTGCCCATCCTGTTCAACATCTTCAACAACGGCTACGGCATGGGCGGCCAGACCAAGGGCGAGACCATGGCCTACGACATGCTGGCGCGCCTGGGCGCGGGCTTCACCCCCAACCAGATGCACTCCGAGCGCGTGGACGGCTTCAACCCCCTGGCGGTCATCGACGCCATGCGCAGGAAGCTTGAGATACTTAAGAGCGGCGACGGCCCCGTGCTGCTGGACACCCTTACCTACCGTTTCTGCGGCCACAGCGTGTCCGTCCAGAACGCCTACCGCGAGAAGGACGAGATCAACGACTGGATGGCCGTGGATCCCATCATCACCTACCGCCGGAGCCTGGTGGAAGCGGGCGTCGCTAAGGACGACAAGTTCGAGGAGATCCTGGCCGAGACCAAGGAGCGCATGACCAATATCTGCCGCCATGCCGCGGACAAGGAGTTCAGCCCCTACGCCGACATGACCGCCGACCCCATGGTGGTGGAGCGCCTGATGTTCTCCAATGAGAAAGTCAACAGCTTCGGCGACCAGGAAAGCCGCGTGCTAGCTCCCAAAGAGGAGTGCCCCCGCGTGCAGCAGATCGCGGGCAAGAGCCGTTCCGCCTTCGATGAGGCCGGAAAGCCCGTAAGCAAGATGAAGACCTTCAACATCAGGGACGCCATCTTCGAGCCCCTGATCGACAAGTTCTATGAGGATTCCACCCTGGTGGCCTACGGCGAGGACGTAAGGGACTGGGGCGGCGCGTTCGCCGTATACCGCGGACTGCCCGACGTGCTTCCGCATTCCCGCCTGTTCAACGCCCCCATCAGCGAAGCCTGCATCGTAGGCAGCGCGGTGGGCTACGCCATGTGCGGCGGCAGAGCGGTGGTAGAGCTCATGTACGCGGACTTTATCGGCCGCGCGGGCGACGAGATATTCAACCAGATGTCCAAGTGGCAGGCCATGAGCGCCGGCATCCTGAAAATGCCCGTGATCCTGCGCGTGTCCGTGGGCAGCAAGTACGGCGCCCAGCACTCTCAGGACTGGACCAGCCTGTGCGCCCACATCCCCGGGCTCAAAGTGTGCTTCCCCGCCACTCCCTGGGAGGCCAAGGGCCTTATGCAGACCGCCCTGGACGGTACCGATCCCGTGGTGTTCTTCGAGAGCCAAAGGATCTACGACATGGGCGAGATGTTCCATGAGGGCGGCGTGCCCAAGGAGAAGTACTCCATCGAGATCGGCGACGTTAACGTGATCCAGGAAGGCAAGGACGTGACCATCCTAACCGTGGGCGCGGCGCTGTACAGGGCCATGGACGCAGCCAAGGAACTCAAGGAAAAGTACGGCATGGAGGCCGAGGTCATCAACCTGCACTCCCTGGTGCCGCTGAACTACGAGCGCATCATCGAGTCCGTGAAGAAGACCGGCAGGGTCGTGCTGGTATCCGACGCGTGCCAGAGAGGCAGCTTCTTGAACGACGTGGCGGCCAACATCACCGAGCTGGCGTTCGATTATCTGGACGCGCCCTGCGTGGTGGTAGGCGCCCGCAACTGGATCACCCCGCCCTTCGAGTTCGACAGCTACTTCTTCCCGCAGCCCAAGTGGATCATCGACGCGATCCACACCCGCATCGTGCCCCTGCCGGGGTACGTGAACGAGACCCAGCCCTCCGACGTGGAAATGATCCGCAGGGCGAAGGCCGGCGTTTAGGTGTCACTTATATTCACTGCCCCGGGAACGGACGCGAGGGAGAATCTCGCCCTGGACGAGTTTTTCCTGAACGCTCTGCCCCCGGGGCAGATCTTACTCTACTTCTATATTAACCGCCCCTCCGTGATAATCGGACGCAACCAGAACCCATACCTGGAGTGCGACATAAGCCACCTGAAACGGGATGAGGTGATACTGGCGCGCCGGGTCTCGGGTGGCGGCGCGGTGTATCACGACGGAGGAAACCTGAATTTCTCCTTCCTTGCCCACGAGAGCGTGTACGACGAGGGCAGGCAGACCAAGGTAATACTTGACGCGCTCAGATCGCTCGGCGCGGACGCGACCGTAACGGGCAGGAACGACATCTGCCTGGATGGGCTCAAGATCTCCGGCAACGCCTTTGCGAAAAGAGGCATAAACCACATGCGCCACGGCACGCTGCTGGTGGACGCGGATCTTGGCGTATTTTCCAACTACCTCACGCCTTCGCCGCTCAAGCTTGAGGCGAAGGGGATAAAGTCGGTGCGCTCCCGTGTAGGCAATCTGAAAGAAAAGGTTCCCGGCATAACGGTCGGGGGGCTGAAAGACGCCATAATACGCGAGTTCGAGGCGGCATACGGCAAGGCGGAAGACGTTTCGCTGATATCCGGGCATGAGGATGAAGTCAGCGAACTCCTTAAAAAGCACTTTTCCGAAGAGTGGATCTACGGCCAGACGCCCGCATATGACGCGCAGCTGGAGACGCGGCTCTCCTGGGGGCTCGCGCGGCTGTGCTTCAAGGTCAAAGAGGGCAGAATAACCGACTTCAGTCTGTTTACGGACAGCCTGGACACCGAAGTGGCGGACAGGATAAAACCCCTGCTCATGAATATACCCTTCGGCAGGGAAAGTATGGTATCCGCGCTGGATGAAGGCGGCGAAAACGCCCGGGAGCTGGCCCGGGCGCTGGAAGAGATGTCGTTCTGAAATGGTTTATTCATCCTGAAAATCGAATACGGCATATGGGGGAAGCGAGGCGACATCCGCTTCTCCCTTTATCATTTTGGCGCCTGCGGCCTTTACGAATTCCTCCTCGGAGGAGATGGGGAATTGGCAGAAAGAGTTGCTGAAATGCATGGCCACGGCGTGGCGGGGCGTGGCGAGGCGGAGTATCTCCAGCGCGGAGGGGGTGTCTATGGTGTAGAACCCGCCGATGGGGATCAGCAGCGCGTCCGCGTTTTTGATGAATTCCAGCTGCGCGTCGTCCGGCATGTGGCCCAGGTCACCCAGGTGCACGACTGTCTGCCCGTCCGCCTGTATCTTTACGAGCAGGTTGCCGCCGCGCTTCGCGCCCTGGCAGTCGTCATGGAAACTGGAGATGGCCGTGATATTCACGCCGCCGAACTCGAAATCTCCCGCGCGGTCGACGGTCAGCTTTACGCCTTTGACCGCCCGGATGTTGCAGTGGTCGTGATGCCCGTGGCTTACGGTAAGTATGTCCGCGCTCTCGCTTAGCTCCCCGTAGCCCACGCTGGGATCGAAGGGGTCGGTGATCACGGTCGTGCCGTTTGAACAGGTGAGCTTAAAGCAGGCGTGTCCCAGCCATTTGATCTTCATTCGCGGCCTCCATATAGTCAAGTAATTCGTTCAGATACGCGCATTCGTCTAACATACCAAGCCTCATCGCCAGCGCCAGGCGCTGCCTTAAGCGCTTGTTCATCAGGCTGGGCGCGGATCCATAAATAACGTTCAGGTCTGCCTTCAGCGTTTCGGGCGCGTCGGCAAAGCAGGGGCTTATATGCGCCAGCCCGCCGGTGTTTTCCACAAAAAACTCCGGGTCTGCCAGCGTGAAACCCGGGCAGCGCAGGGGATAATCGCTCACGAACAGCCCTTTGCCCCGGTCGAGCCTTACGAACGCTTCCCGCGGGATGAGCTGCCTTAACAGATCGGAGTATTCCTTAAGCGTATACATGCATGAACGCCTGCGGGAGCTGATCGATCAGGTCGGTGGGAAGCATGGAAACGTCACCAAGCTTTTCCGACGCGAGCCTGCCCGCCAGCGCGTGTATGTGGGCACCGGCCCACAGCGCGGTCTCGGGGGAGAGCCCCTGCGCCAGCAGAGAGCCGACTATTCCGGTGAGCACGTCTCCGCTGCCGCCCTTGGACATGCCCGAAACGCCGCCGGAGACGATGCGCAGGCCTTCGCCTTTTATGACGCTGCCCGCACCTTTTATCAGCGCGGCGCAGCCGAAAGCGCTTATGATATCCGCGTATTCCATTTGCGGCAGCCCCGCCTTTCCCGCAAGCCTTCCGGCTTCGCCCGGATGGGGCGTCACGGCGTGGCGTCCGCACAGCAGGGACTTGAGTTGCCCGTCTTCTGAGATGATGTTCAGCGCGTCCGCGTCCAGTACGCCTTTCAAACCGCTTTCCAGGAGCGCGCGCAGGCACTGTTTTGATGCGCCGCGGCCCAGACCGGGGCCTGCGGCAAAGGCGGTCTTGCCCCTGAGCGCCCGCGCCAGTTTTTCTGAGGCGGAATCGTTTATCATCCCGTCTGTTTCAGGCAGGGGCAGGCACATGGCGGTGGGGGCGAGGGTCTGTACGATGTCCAGGCAGGACTCGGCGCAGGCAACGGTGACCAGCCCCGCGCCGCTTCTTGACGCACTCATGGCGCACAGCGCCGCCGCGCCCGCCATGCCGCGGGAGCCGGCGAATATGAGCAGATGTCCGAAGTCGTTTTTGTGGGAAGAGGGCCGGCGCATGGGAAGCGCGGCTTTTACGTCGCAGTCTTCCACAAGCTTCGCGCTCTCGGCGGAAACGTATGCGGCAGGGATGCCGATATCGGCGATCTCAAGTTTTCCGCACACGTCCTTGCCCCTTCCCAGCAG
>JAFZLE010000171.1 GCA_017551645.1 Clostridia bacterium
GCGTAGTACTCGCCGTCCTCCAGGGGAGGCAGCGGCGCCTGAGTGGGCCGGGGGGTGGGCTTGGCGCGGGCGTAGCCCAGGGAATCCGGCAGGGCGGAAAGGGGCAGCAGGGACATCTGCTTCCAGTCTATCTTGTACCATTCCAGCCCCGGGTAGTAGAAGGAGAGGATCTCCTCCGCGTCCATGTGGTGTTTGCCCGCCATGGTCTGGGCGCCCCGCTGGCTCATGCCAACGCCGTGGCCGAAACGGCGGGAGATGAGGGTGAAGCCGTCCTCGTCTTCCTCCACATAGAACACTTCGTAGTTGGAGGAGTTGATCTTGAGGTTCAGCAGCTCCTTGAGCTGGGAGTATGTTCCGAAAGTGACTTTGACCGGCTCTTCCGCGGGACTGAACTCGCTCAGCACCCATTTTTCCTCGGGCGTGGGCGTGGGCTCGGGAGTATCGGAAGGTGCGGGGGTCTCGGCGGGCGCTTCGGCAGGCGTCGGGGTAGGCGCGGGCGTGACTTTTTCCAGCACCCGGGTGCTGGCGTTCACGTACACTTCCAGCGTTTTGTACATCAGGCTGCCCTCGGTATCCGGGTCGGCCAGAGCTATGGAGGCGATTCCGTCGATGCGTATCTCCTGCGCGCCGGGCAGCTTGAGCTTGAGCTCGTCCATGATCAGGGGATACAGCGGGTGGTCGTCCGCCGGGGATTTGGGTATGTAGGCGGTCTTCTGCTGGCTTAAGCTGTTCTCCAGGTCGTATGGGTCGTCTTTCATCTGTATGTAGCTGACCACGCCGCCCCAGACCTGCTTTGTGGCGGCTATCTGCCCGCCGTTGGAAGCGGTGTAGTAGCACTGGGCGTATTTGCCGTTGGCCATGCCCACTATGCCCCTGGTCTGCTCTACGGCCCTTATCACGTTGGTGAGGGAGTCGTCAAGCCCTTTGAACACCTGGTCCTGGGTGGTATCCACCAGGTCGTAGGCGCTGCTGCCCGCGTTCTGCTTGGCCCTTAAGGCGTAGGTGCGCGCGGCGACCGCCTGGGCTTTCAGCGCTTCCAGGGGGAAGGAATTGCTCATTTCGTAGGCCACCACGCCGCACAGGTAATCCTCCACCTGAATTGAGAGGACGCTGCTTATGCCCCTGCCGTCGGAGCTCAGGCGCAGGTCGCCCTTGAACAGGTTGTCTTTCTCGCTTTCGTGGATATAGATGCCGCCGGGGTCGGAATTGTCTTCCGCCGCGTGGCGCTTAAGGGTAAACGCGCCGCCCATGTCTATGGTCAGGCCGCCCGCGCTGAGATACAGGGTGCCGCCGTCTTCCGCTACGGTGACCTCGGTGCCCCTGGCGAAGCGGAAGCCCGCGTCGCCGTCTACGGTGTATATCCCGTCCAGCGTAAGGCCCAGCGCCTTGGGGCTGCCCAGGGAGCGCAGGTAGACGCGTATCACTCCGTCGTCCACTATGTCGCTGTCCCGTGCGCTGATATCGGAACTGCCTTTAAGTATCGGCAGCGTCACCAAAAACGCCAGACAGATCACGAGCGCGCCCGCGACGCACATGATGATCCGCCTCTGCCTTTGCTTTCTGAGCCGTTTTTGCTTTTTGCTGCCCATAAATATCTCCTGTGGTTTTTCGGTTAGACGAAATGCCGGACCGGTTTGTTCTAAAACACGCGGCGGAGCCTGGCCCCGCCGCTGTTTGGTACCGTCAGACGCTTATCTGGGATGTGAAGCCTTCACTGACCTGTTTTATGGCTTCCACAGCATTTTCGCGGCTGGCTTCCCTCACTCCGGCGTATATCTTGAGTTTGGGCTCGGTGCCGCTGGGGCGCACGCACACCCACGCGTCGCCTTCCAGCGTGTACAGGAGCACGTCGCTGGCGGGCAGGCCCATAACGCCGCCCTTTGCGAAGTCCAGCGCCTGTATGACCTTGCGGCCCGCGACCTCTTTGGGAGGCTCCTCCCTGAGCAGGCGGGTGGCTTTTTCGCGCTTCTTTACGCCGTCAAGACCCGGCATGGTCACGGACACGGTCTTCTCGGCAAAGAAGCCGTAGCGGGCGTACATGTCGTTCACGGCGTCCATAAGGCTCATGCCCCTGGACTTGTAGTAGGCGGTGAGCTCCGCCGCCAGCAGGGATGCGATAACGGCGTCCTTGTCGCGGATGTAGCCGCCGGTCAGGTAGCCGTAGCTCTCCTCAAAGCCCAGCAGGAAGCCGTGGTTGCCGATCTTTTCCTTTTTGTCGATGGTCTCGCCGATAAACTTGAAGCCCGTGAGCACGCGCTCGATGGTGATGCCGTAGGCTTTGGCGATGTAGTCCACCATGCGGGTGGACACTATGGTGGTTACGGCGTAGGCGCCCTCGGGGGGCTGCTTGGCCCTTAAAATGTACTCCAGCATCAGGCAGCCCGCCTGGTTGCCGGTCACAGGCGTCCACACGCCGTCTATCTTTATCATCATGCCCATGCGGTCGCTGTCCGGGTCGGTGCCGATGATCACGTCAGCGCCGATCCTGTCCGCGTAGCCGATGGCGATGGTGAAGGCTTCGGGGTTTTCCGGGTTGGGGCTTGCCACGGTGGGGAAGTCGCCGTCGGGCAGCTCCTGCTCCTTTACCACGGTCACGTCCGTGTAGCCCGCGCGCCTGAGCGCTTCCCTGACCAGCAGGTTGCCCGCGCCGTGCAGGGGAGTGTAGACTATCTTGAGCTTTACGCCCGTGCGGGTGAGCAGGTCCTTGTCGGGGCGCAGGGAGAGCACGTGCTCGATATACGCTTCGTCCACTTCTTTGCCGATGATGGTGATGAGCGGGTCATTTTTGGGTGCCATTTCCACAGTGAGGGGATCCAGTTCGCTCATCAGTTTGAACACGGCGGAAGCGGTGACGGGAGTGATCTGCCCGCCGTCCGCGCCGTAAGCCTTAAAGCCGTTGTATTCCTTGGGGTTGTGGCTGGCGGTGATGACGATGCCCGCCGCGCAGTTCAGGTGCTTTATGGTGAAGGAGAGCTCGGGCGTGGGGCGCAGGGAGTCGAACAGGTATACGGGTATGCCCATGTTTGCCAGCACCCGGGCGGAATCGCAGGCGAATTCCCGGGAGAAGTTGCGGCTGTCATGAGCGATGGCCACGCCTTTTTTGCCCTGCAGGTCCTCTTCTTTAAGGCGCAGGCCCAGCGCTTTCGCCGCGCGGCGCACGGTGAACACGTTCATGCGGTTGGTGCCCAGGCCCAGTATGCCCCTTAAACCGCCGGTGCCGAATTCCAGGTCCTTGTAGAACCTGTCTTCTATCTGCTTGGGGTCGTTTTTTATGCCTTCCAGCTCCGCTTTCTGCGCGGCGTCCAGGGAAGGGCTGTTAAGCCAGCTTTCGTATACTGTCATAATACTCAGCTCCAAGTTTATTTATTTGGTACCGAAGATGCGGTCGCCCGCGTCGCCCAGTCCGGGCACGATGTACTTGTTCTCGTTCAGGCGCTCGTCTATCGCGGCGATGAATATGTCCACGTCGGGATGGGTCTCCTGCACCTTTTTGATGCCCTCGGGGCAGCCTACCAGGCACACCAGCTTGATGTTGTGGCAGCCGCGCTTTTTGAGCATGGTTATGGCGTCGCAGGAGGAGCCGCCGGTGGCCAGCATGGGATCGACCACGATAAGCTCACGCTCGCTGGCGTCGGGGGGCAGCTTGCAGTAGTATTCCACTGGCAGGTGGGTCTCCGGGTCGCGGTACAGGCCGATATGGCCCACGCGGCAGGTGGGTATCAGGCTCACGAAGCCGTCCACCATGCCCAGGCCGGCCCTCAGAATGGGCACGATGCCCAGCTTTTTGCCGCTTATGATCTTGCTTTTGCACTTGCAGATGGGGGTCTCGATCTCGATCTCCTCCATGGGCAGATCCCTGGTCACCTCATAGCACATGAGGGTGGCGATCTCGCTTAAAAGCTCCCTGAAATCCTTGGCTCCGGTTTCGATCTGGCGCATGAGCGTCAGCTTATGCTGTACGAGGGGATGATTGATAACGTGTACCTGACCCATTAACTTACTCTCCCTTACATAAATTCTCAGGTTAATTATACTCCATGGGACGGGATTTGGCAAGAGATAATTGGGCTTGCCAAAAAAGCGGGAAAGTGGTAAAATATCATATAATAGGGGGAGGGTGCGGAATGCGAAGAATCAACGTGGCGGTGATAGGCTGGGGCTTCATGGGCAGGATGCACTCCCACGCCCTGAGAAGCATACCGCTTATGTACAAAGACCTGCCCTGGCGGCCCGAACTCAGGCTGCTGGCCAGCGGCCACATAGACAATGCCCGAAGGGGCGCGCTGGACGCGGGCTTTCAGGAATACACCGACGACTGGACGCAGATACTCGCCCGTGACGACATAGACGCGGTCAGCGTATGCACCCCCAATTCCCTGCACGAGGAAATGGCGGTCAGGCTGATGAACGCCGGCAAGAATATATATCTGGACAAGCCTGTCTCCACCTCGTACGACAGCGCCAAGCGCATATACGACGCCTGGAAACAAAGCGGCGTAAAGGCGCAGGTGGTCATGAACAACCGCTTCCTGCCCGCGGTCATGCGGGCCAGGCAGCTGGCTGACGAGGGCAGGATAGGCGATATACTCACGTTTTCCGCCCGCTACCTGCACTCCGGCAGCATCAGCCCCGACAAGATCGCCGGCTGGAAAATGCAGGGTGAAGGCGGCGTGATACTGGACCTGGCTTCCCACGCGCTGGACCTGATCTGCCACCTCGCGGGGTATCCCGCCGAAGTGATGTGCTCGAGCCGGGTGCTGTATCCCACGCGTCCGTTAAAGGGCGGCGGGGAGACAAGCGACCTGGGGGAAGACCACGCGCTGATGCTGCTCAAAATGCCTTCCGGGGCGCTGGGATACTGCGAGGCGAGCAAGATA
>JAFZLE010000018.1 GCA_017551645.1 Clostridia bacterium
CGCGTGCACGGGCTGTTTATAGGCCGGGAACGCAAATACTTCGAGGACGCGGTGGTGCTCGCCCAGCAGAAGAACCTGAACCTGGTTGATGAGCCCTTCGATAAAGTGGTGGTGCTGCTGGACGAGCAGGAGTTCAAAAGCACCTGGCTTGGCAACAAAAGCGTGTACCGCACCCGCATGGCCATAAAGGATGGCGGCGAGCTGATAGTGCTGGCGCCCGGCGTGGACAAGTTCGGCGAGGATCCCGGCATCGACAAGCTGATCCGCAAGTACGGCTACTGCGGCAGGGTAAACGTGCTGAAACTGGTCAAGGAGCACGAGGACCTCAGGCAGAACCTCTCCGCCGCCGCGCACCTGATCCACGGTTCATCGGACGGCAGGTTCTCCATAACCTACTGCACCAGGCTGCTTACTAAAGAGGAAGTCGAGGGCGTATGCTTCGGTTATATCCCCTACGACGAGGCGGCTGAAAAGTATGATCCCGCCAAGCTCAGGGACGGCTTCAACACCCTGCCTGACGGAGAAAAGATCTACTACATTTCCAACCCCGCCCTGGGTCTCTGGGCCGACAGGAGCAAGTTCTGATATAATCAAAAACCGCCGCGCCTCACATCGAGGCGCGGCGGTTTTATTTGGCAAAGCCCGCTTCGGCTCACTCTTCGAGCGCCAGCGCGGCTTCCATGGCGATGCCGATCTCTATACAGCCTTCATCGGGGGTAAAACCCGGCGTATGCAGCGCGCTGCGCACTGTATCTTCCGGATCGGAACAGCCGATATGGAAGAACGCTCCGGGAGCCTTGTCCAGGAAATACGAGAAATCCTCCGCACCCATGCTGGGCGCGTCTTTTATAAGCGCGTTTTGGCTGCCCACGAGTTTTCCCGCTATATCCAGCACACGTTTCGCATGGGACACGTCGTTTGTCAGCGCGGGATAGCCTTCACGGATCTCCGCCCGGCAGCAACAGCCCATAGCCGATCCTATCCCGGCGCAGAGCTGCTCCATCTCCGCCTTTAGCTGACGCCTCAGCGCGTTGTCAGCGCTCCTTACGGTGCCTTCCAGCGTGACCTCGCCGCAGATGATGTTATTGGCTTTGCCGCCTGATATCTTGCCCAAGGTCACCACTGCGCTTTCCAGCGGGGATACCCGGCGGCTCACCAGTGTCTGCATCGCGCTGACCACCTGCGCGACGCATACTATCGCGTCTTTGCCCGCTTCCGGATACGCACCGTGAGCAGACTCGCCCTGTACGATGATCCTGAGCGAATCAGTGGACGCGTTCAATGTGCCAAGGCGCGTCTCCACCTGACCCACGGTAAGCCGCGGCATCACGTGCAGGCCGTATACCCTGTCTATGCCGTACCTTTCAAACAGGCCGGATTCCGCCATGGGCTTGCAGCCGCCCTCGGTCTCTTCCGCCGGCTCGAACAGCAGCACTGCCTCGCCCGCGAAGCCATCCCTGAGTTCTTTGAGCAGCCTCGCGGTCCCCAGCAGGATCGCCGTATGCAGGTCATGACCGCAGGCGTGCATGTATCCCTCGTTAGTACTGCGGAAGGGGCAGCCCTCCGGCTCCGTTATGGGAAGCGCGTCAAAGTCGGCGCGGATGCCCGTGACTTTTCCGGGCCTGCCGCCTCTGATCCTGCCGGTGATCCAGCCGCCGTCCGGCGCGTCATATTCAGCGCCTATCTCTTCGAGCGCGGATATAATGATCCGTTTGGTCTTTTCTTCCCTGAAACCGGGTTCCGGCACCATGTGCAGCCGGCGCCTTATTTCCGTCGCCCATGGCGCGTATCGCCGGGCCAAAT
Source organism: Clostridia bacterium (assembly GCA_017551645.1). Taxonomy (GTDB): domain Bacteria; phylum Bacillota; class Clostridia; order Christensenellales; family Aristaeellaceae; genus RUG14130. Next base: position 1,804 of record JAFZLE010000018.1, read on the forward strand.
CCCTGATATTGCCTAAGTCCATATCACTCCATGTCAAACAGGGGCTTGTTCAGCGTGTACAGCATCTTATACTTTTCGTACGCCCTGTCGTATGCCTGCCTGGTCCCGGGATCGGGCTCGTAGTGCACGTCGTCTTCGCTCAGCGCGCCAATCGCCTCTTCCAGGTCCTTCCAGATGCCCGCGCCTACGCCGGCCACCAGCACCGCACCGTAAGCGCCGCCTTCACCGGCTCCGGACATGGTATATACGGGCAGGTCGAATATATCTGCCGCCATCTGCTTCCACAGACGGCTGGACGCGCCGCCGCCGGAAAGATAGACTTTCTCGGGTTTGACCTGCGCTCCCATGAGCTCTATCACCTGCTTAAGGCTGAACGTTACGCCCTCCATGACTGCACGGGTCATCTCGGCTCTGGTAGTGCCCAGGTTGAGGCCGTAGAAAATGCCCCTCGCGTTGGGATCCGGATACGGGCACCTTTCGCCAGTCAGGTACGGGGCGAACAGTACGCCGTTGGAACCCGCAGGCACCTGCGCGGCCCTCTCGTCCAGCAGCTTATACAGTTTGGTGCCCAATTTCTCTGCGTCTATCCTGTCTTCACCCGCCAGGGTCTTGGCGAACCAGTTGAGCGCTCCGCCCGCGGTGAGCGTGCAGCCGAAGCAGTGCCACAGCCCTTCCTCATTGTTGCAGAACATCTGCAGTTTGCCTTCCGGATTGGGCCTGAAGCCGTCCATGGCCATTGATACGTTGCCGCTGGTGCCGATGACCACTCCCAGCGTGCCGGGCTTGACCAGCCCCGTGCCGGTGGTCTGTATGACCGCGTCGCCGCCTCCCGCGTAAGTAGCAAGGCCTTCGGGCAGCCCGGTCTCCGCCGCCGCCTGAGCACTTACAGCGCCGGAAAATGCGGTGCTCTCAAGGCATTCGGGGAATATCTTCCTGTCAAAGCCGACCTTGTCTATCAGTTCCCACGCCCACTGCCTGGTCTTCGTGTCATAAAACCCGGTGCCGGAAGCGTCGGAAACGTCTATCGCTATCTTCCCGGTGAGCTTGAAGCGGATGTAGTCCTTGGGGCAGAAAAACACGCGCATCCTGGCGAAATTCTCCGGCTCGTGTTTTTTGAGCCACAGTATCTTGCCGCCCGTGTAGCCCGTGAGCATGCGGTTGTTGGTGTAAGAAAGCAGGCCTTCCAGGCCGCCCGCGGTCTGGGTGATCTCGTCGCATTCCGCCTGGGTCCTCTGGTCGCACCAGAGTATGGCGGGACGGATCACATTATTGTCCTTGTCAAGGGCAACCAGCCCGTGCATCTGGCCGCTGAAAGAGATGCCTGCGATCCGGCTTTTATCAACGGGGCAGGCAGAAAGTATATCGTTCATGCCCGCCTTTACGCCTTCCCACCAGTCTTCCGGGTTCTGTTCCGCCCAGCCCGGCCGGGGCGTGGAAAGCGGATACTCCTTCGTGGAGGACGCCAGCACCTTGCCTGCGTCGTCACACAGTATGCACTTTGCGCCAGAGGTGCCTACGTCAAGTCCTATCAGATATCTTGCCATCGCCTTTATTCTTCCCCCTTTTGAGTTTATCCATCACTTTGCGTGAAACATCGCTAATTTTCTTTGCGGAAAGCATGTTTTCCCGCCCCGCGATAAGCCGTTTTATGTTTTCCCTGTGGCTGTACAGCGCCAACGCGCCCAGCAGCGCGGCGCAGATAATAAAGCCTTCGCTGTTTATGTGCAGTATCAGCACCACTATCGGCAGTGCGATCGCAGTGGTTATGGACGCCAGCGACATATAGCCCGTGATAAGTACTATTATCAACTGCGCCACCAGCAGCAGCAGCGCTATCCGCCAGTCCGCTGCGATAAGGTAGCCCAGCGAAGTGCTCATGCCCTTGCCGCCCTTGAAGCCGAACAGTACCGGCCAGTTGTGGCCTATGACCGCCGCGGCTCCGCCTATATGCAGGCCGACTTCACCGCCGATGGCCCTGCCTATCAGCGCCGCCGCCACGCCTTTGAGCGCGTCCCCCAGAAACGTAAGAATGCTGGGCAGCCAGCCAAGGGTCCGCATCACATTGGTCATGCCTATGTTGCCGGAGCCCTGCTTGCGGATGTCCACGTTCCCAAACAGTCTGGATACCACCACGCCCGTGGAAAGCGAACCCAGCAGGTAGCCTATCACGGCGCACAGTATCAAATACAACCAATTCATATCAGTTTTCCTCGTCCTTGCCCCGCTCCCTCAGCACAAAGCGTATCGGAGTGCCTTCAAAGCCGAACGCCTGGCGGAAGCGGTTTTCCAGGAATCTTTTGTATGAAAAGTGCATCAGCGTCTCGTCGTTCACGAACAGCACGAAGGTGGGCGGGTTCGTGACGCTCTGGGTGGCGTAATAGATCTTCAGCCTGCGTCCGTTGGTAGCCGGCGGCTGCATCGCCTGCTGCGCGTCCTGCAGTATGTCGTTGAGCAAACCGGTGGTGATCCTGCGGGAAGCCTGGGCGTACACGCTCTTGACCATCTCAAGCACCCGGTTCACTCTCTGCCCTGTCAGGGCGGATATTGATAGGATAGGCGCATACTCCATGAATTTGAGTTTTTCCCGCACGTCTTTGGTGAACTTGTCCAGCGTGTTGGTCTCTTTTTCCAGGGCGTCCCATTTGTTGATTATGATGATCGCGGGTTTGCCCGCTTCGTCTATGTAGCCCGCTATCTTTGTATCCTGCTCGCTTATACCTTCCTTGGCGTCTATAAGCAGCAGCGCCACGTCGCAGCGGTCTATCGCCGCGAAGCTCCTCACCACACTGAATCGCTCCAGGGACTGGTACTCTATGGCGCGTTTTCTTCTTATGCCCGCGGTATCTATTATGACGTACTCGTCATCCCCGTCCTTAAAGCGTGTGTCCACCGCGTCGCGGGTAGTGCCTGCGATGTCCGACACCATGACCCTTTCTTCGCCAAGTATTCGGTTCACCAGGGAAGACTTGCCCACGTTGGGTTTGCCCACCACCGCAATGGAAATGGCTTTGTCCTCTTCTTCCTCAGCTTCTTCCTCCGGGAAATAGCTGACTATCTGGTCCAGCAGATCGCCCAGGTTCAGCAGGTTCAGGCTGCTGACCCCTATGGGGTCCCCCATGCCCAGGGAATAGAAATCGTACACGTCCGCCAGCTGTTTGGGTGAGTCGATCTTGTTGACCGCCAGCACCACGGGCTTGCCGCTTCTGCGCAGCAGATCCGCCACGGTCTCGTCGTCAGCCGTAACGCCCTGTTTGCCGTCGGTAAAGAACACTATGACGTCCGCGGTGTCTATGGCGATCTCCGCCTGACGGCGCATCTGCTTGAGCAGCGGATCGTCGGAATGCGGGTCTATACCGCCCGTGTCTATAAGCGTGAATTTATGGGTCAGCCATTCGCAGTCCGCGTACACCCTGTCCCGGGTCACGCCGGGGGTGTCCTCCACGATCGCGATGCGCTTTCCGCTCATTTTATTAAAGAATGTGGACTTGCCTACGTTCGGGCGGCCCACCACTGCAACCAAAGGTCTTGCCATACACATACGTCTCCAAGTTAAACTGCACATATTTTACTACACTTTCTTTAATTTTACAAGCCCGCGCTTACTTTGCGGCGGCAAAGGGTTATAATATACTTAACAACTATCGGAGAGGTTTATGGACGGATTTACTGTTTACCATCTGGCGAAGGAACTGGACGCGCGTCTGAGCGGCGCCCGGGTGGATAAGATCGCCCAGCCGGAGCGTGACGAGCTTGTGCTTACCCTGCGCTGCCCCGGCGAAAACCTGAACCTGCTCATTTCCGCCAACCCCGCCTGCTTCCGCGCGCACATCACCAACATCAAAAAAGCCAACCCCCTGGAGCCGCCGGCGCTGTGCATGCTTATGCGCAAGCACCTTGTCGGCGGGCGCTTGACCGGCGTCAGGCAGCTTTACAGCGACCGTGTGATGGAGTTCAGGTTCGAACATACCGACGAGCTGGGCGACAGGCTGCCCAAGTCCGTCATACTGGAGCTGATGGGCAAACACTCAAATATCATATTCGTAAACAGCGAAGGAAAGATACTGGAATCCTCCCGCCACGTGAACGAGCTCATCTCTTCCTACCGCGAAGTGCTGCCCGGGCTTAAATACCTGCCCCCGCCGCCCCACGGTAAACTGGCTTTCGACACCTTGGACGAGACCGCGCTCGCCTCCGCGTTAAACGGCAGAAGCGGCTCTTTCGCGAAGCTCCTTCAGCAGTCCGTAAGCGGCATGTCCCTGCCCCTCGCGCGGGAAGTCGCCTACCGCGTATGCGGCAGCGAAGACGCGGACACCTCCGATGCCGGCGCCTATTCCGCTTTGGCGGCAAAAGCGATAGCGGACATGCTCTCAAGCCCGTCTCCCCGGCTCACGCTGGACAGCTCGGACAATCCTTTGGAACTGCTGCCCTTTGAGTACAGGTCGCGCCTGGATATCAGGCAGCGCCTGTATCCTTCATTAAGCGAAGCCGCCGACGAGTATTACCGCCTGCGGGATGCAAAAGAGCGCTTGGGGCAGATCACCGCCTCCCTCAGCCGTGTCATAAAAAACAATATCGACCGCAGCCGCAAAAAGCTGGAGCTGCAAAAAGAAGCCTACGACGCCGCGTCAAGGCTGGACGAGTACCGGATAAAAGGCGAAATGCTTCTTGCGAACCCGCAGCTGGTGAAAAAAGGCCAGAAAAAAGTGCTGCTTCCCAATTACTATGACGAGAACGCCGCGCTTTTGGAAGTGGAACTGGACGAAAAGCTGGACGCCAACGCCAACGCCCAGAAATATTTCAAGCAGTACAAAAAAGCTCAGACCGCCCGCAAGCTGGCAGGCGCCCAGATAGAGGCCTCTCTTGAGGAGCTCAGATATCTCGAAAGCCTTGAAACCATGCTGTCCCTGTGTTCCGACGAAGCCGGGCTCTCCGAAATACGGGACGAGATGGTGCGCGCGGGTTACGTAAAGGACATATCGTCGCGCAGCCGCAAAAAGGCACTGGCGCCCTCAAAGCCGCTGGAGTTCACTGCTCCTGATGGCACTGTTATCCTCGTGGGGCGCAACAACCTGCAAAACGACGCGCTCACCTTCTCCGCCCGGCCGGATGAGGTCTGGCTGCACGCGAAAAACATACCCGGCTCCCACGTGATAATAAAGTCCGA
>JAFZLE010000172.1 GCA_017551645.1 Clostridia bacterium
GTGCTTGCATTTTCCCGTGCACGCCAGTGTCACGACAAATACGATCTTTCTCAGGTTCTTTATGTATGGATACATTATGCGATTTGCTCTCCGGACCAAGATCTGTACGGCTGTCCAACACTGGTTTTCGGGCAGGATCGTGTTTCAGCATGAGACCCCGGAAACGACCCTGCCAAACGCCATTCGCCTGATCTGCGCTCTATCTCCTGCGCCCTTCCCTGTGAAAAAAGAATCCGAGATTTATCCTGACTTCCCTGCGGCCGATATCATCGTTCGTATAGCAGCAGGTATCGAAACCGATCAGTTCAAAGCCCTGATGAAGGTAGAAACCGATCGCGTTCGTATTGCAGGACTGCGTCTCCAGTATGACGGCGCGCCTTCCCTGGCGGAGCGCGACTTCCTTTGCCTTATCCATCAGCCGCTTTCCGACGCCTTTTCCCCGCAGCGCCTCGCTTACCCACAGTTCCGTGACCATGAGCCTGTTGGACCATTCTTCGGGGCACACTTCGATACAGGCCAGCATCTCTCCGCCATCGCCCACGACGCCGTAGGCCTCCGCGTTTTCCCAGTGATCCTGATAAAGGGAATCGGGAAAATCATATTCCTCCGGCGTGTGGACGATCTCTTTTTCCGCAGGCCTCCTGACAAGGGAGACGGTGCAGCCTTTACTGTCTAACGGGCTCAGCTCAAGGTCGTAATAACTGTCGCTTCGGGTGGCCAGGGGTATGGCCGTGCCTTTCCACCGGTCTTTCGGCAACGGGACTATATCATAATGCATGCGCTGTATTCCTCCGCAAACTCCCGGTCCGCCGGGGGATCGCTGCCCGGGCGCGTTACGGGCGTTTGAGCTTGAGCGCGTCCAGCAGCTCAAGGTTCAGGTCCTCCGGGAAGCGGGGGCGTTTGCCCGGCTCCTCGAAGAACAGGCCGAAGGAGCCGAAGTAGTCCCAGCTGATGCGGGGGATGGAGTACTCGTCCAGCAGGCCCGCCACCAGACGGTACCAGCCCACCCTTTCGGTGTTCTCCACGGCGAAGTTGTTGCAGCCGAACTCCCCGCAGAACACGGGCGCCTTCCTCTGGGCGGAAAAGCCCGCGTACTCCTTAAAGCGCTTGGCGATGGCTTCCACGCTGCCCTGGGCGGGATAGTTAAGGTATATGTTTTTGACCCTTTCGTCGGCGTCGGCGGGCGGGTCGGGCATGCGGGCGGGGTCGTAGGGGAAGGGGATGTTCCGGACCTTGAGCATATCTGCCCACCACGCGCCCTGATGGGTGAAAGTGTGGGGATCGTAGAAGTGGAAGGTGTAGATGACCTTCTTATCGTCGAACACGGGCAGCGCCCGCATGCCGGTCAGGCTGTTCCAGTCCGCGCCGCCCACGATCACCCAGCGGTCGGTGTCTATCGCGCGCACGCGATTGAACACACGCTCTATTATGCCGTTCCACACAGGGATGTCTATGCCGTGGGGCTCGTTCATTATCTCGAATATCAGCTTGGGGAAGCGCCCCCTGTAGCGGGCGGAGAGCTGTTCCCACACGGGAGAAAGCACCTGTTCCACGTCCGCGCTGGTGGTGGAAGAGGTGTCGGTGGCGTTGTGGAAGTCGAATATCAGGCACATGTCCAGGCTGTCCGCCCAGGAAGCCACATTATCCAGTATCTTCCATATGGAATCGGGCACTTTGTAACCCGTTTCCGGCGGGCACAGTTTCTCGAAATGGATGGGCAGGCGCACCACGTCCGCGCCCAGGGAACGGGCGTTCTCAAAGTCCTTAAGGGTGAACCAGTCGGGATCTATCTGGTCGGGAGTCTTGAACTCAAGCCACTCGGTAAAGTTGACGCCCTTGGTGAACGGCGCCCTGTAAGCCATGTCTGCCATAAAACGCTCCTTTGGCGTATTTCCCGCCGGGGCGGGATGTATGCGCCCAGAATATTACCACAAACCAAAGGGGCATTGCAAGCCCGCGCCCGGTTTTGAGGGCGCGCGGGGCGGCCCGGCGAAACGGCAGGCAAAAACCTTCATATCTATGTAACAAATTCAAAGCAACCTGGTCATAATTGAGTGGTAGAATGGTGTATACTAAGGAGGGTGTATAACATGATGAAGAAAGCATTATCATTCATTCTGGCGCTGCTGGTAGCGTTTTCCATGTTCGCTGCCTGCGCGGAGACCATAAAGCTGGCGTATTCCAGCGGGTCCATCTATCTGCGCAAGGGCGCCGGCACCAAGTACGCGACCAACGGCGTGCTTAAAAACGGGGATTCCGTCACCGTGCTCAAAAAGGGCAGTATCTGGTCCAAGGTCAAGACTTCCGACTCCCGCGAGGGCTATGTCAAGAACCTGTACATCAAGGGCATAGGCAGCGCCTACGCGTCCGGCACCACCTACTACTCCAAATCCTACACCGGCACCGTAAAGACCAAGTACGCTTCCAGCTCCGTGAACCTGAGGGGCGGCGCGGGCTTCAGCCAGGGCAAGATAACCACCCTGAAGAGCGGCGCCAAGGTGAAGGTGCTGGGCAAGAACGGCTCCTGGTACCTGGTGGAGACTTCCAAGGGCACCCAGGGCTTTATAAACAGCAAGTACCTGAGCACCAAGGCGGGCGGGTCTTCTTCCTCCTCTACCACCAAGGCGACCGTGGCGAACTGCAACGCGGTGAACATGCGCAAATCTGCTTCGAAAGACAGCGACAGGGTCTGCACACTCGCCAAGGGCACCAGCGTGACCGTGCTGTCCAAGTCCGGCTCCTGGTGGAAGGTGAAGTACGGCAGCAAGACCGGCTACATCTACAGCAAATACTTAAAGTAACAAAGCGGTTTGAACTGCCGGGCATCCTGAGATGTCCGGCACTGTTTTATGGGCGGAACAGGTGTTTTAGCGCGGCGGAGGCGGATGATGATACCCAATTTTCGCGACCTTGGCGGCATACGTACTATGGACGGCAGGAAGATAAGGCAGGGCATGCTGGTCAGGTCGGCAATGCTGGCACGGGCGGAGGAAAAAGACCTGGCGGGCGTATCCGCTGTGATAGACCTGCGCACGAGCGAGGAGCGCAGGCAGGAGCCGGACACGGTGTGGGGACGCGAATACCTGGCGCGCCCCGTGTTCGAGACGCTCACGGCGGGCATCAGCCGCGAAAGCGGGGCGGAGGACGGCGGCGTGCCTGATATGGCCGGGCTGTACGCGGGCATAATCAGGGAATGCGCGCCCTCGTTCAGGAACATACTGCTCACGGTGATGGGCCACGGCTTTTCCGCGGGCGCGGTACTGTGGCACTGCTCAGAGGGAAAGGACCGCTGCGGCATGGTCACGGCGCTGGTGCTGGAAACGCTGGGCGCCGGCAGGGACGCCATACTGGAAGACTACCTTAAGACCAATGCCGTGAGCCTGCCCAGAGCCCGCTCGATACGCGAGCAGCTGGCGCCCGTCAAAGGGGAAGATTTCGCGGACAGGGTGTACCGGGCGTATATCGCGGACGAAACGTACCTGCGCGCCGCCTGGGAAGCCATGGGCGGGGACTATATACGCGGCCGCCTCAAGATAGACGAAGAAGCGATACGCGCTTTCAGGGACGCGGTGCTGGAATAGGCCCCTCGGAAGACAAAAAAGAAAAAAGCCGCGAAAGCGGCTTTTTTCCTGTTTACGCCCGTAGGGCGGTAGTTTACACGCTCAGCTTGCGCTGCATGAGCTCCGCGGCGCCCACGTAGAACAGCGCGGCGAAGACCAGGGAGACCAGGCCGCTCTTTACGAAGTACATAGGATCGACGGAGGTGACCTGCGCTTCCGCGGA
>JAFZLE010000173.1 GCA_017551645.1 Clostridia bacterium
TAGAGAAGCGCGGATACGTGCCGTATGTGGGAGAGGTGGCAATGTACATAAACCTCTCGGAGTACGAGAAAGCTCCCCGGGTGGAGGAGCTCCGGGCGCGCTTACAGTCCGAAGGCATCACCGCCGGGCTGTACGACATCAGTGAAAACTGCTCCTGGGACGGCATGTGCGACCGGGTGGGCAGCGAGTACTGGCGCAAGGTGCTTAAAGACGAGACCTCCTCCCCCGCGCCCCGGCCCATACTGGCGGCGAGGACGGGCGGGCAGATAGTGGGTTTTACCGGGCCCGCGGACGTGCAGCCCAACGGCAGGGGCTGGTTCACCGGCATCTGCACCGACCCCCTGTACGAACAAAGGGGCATCGCCACGGTGCTGTTCAACGACCTGATGGGCGAATTCATAAAGATCGGCGCGAAATACACGTCCCTGTTCACCGGCACGGAAAACCACGCCCAGCGCCTATATATAAAAACAGGGTTCCGTCCGGTGCGCAGGTTCGACATGATGAGAAAGGAGCTGTAAAATGGGCACTGTAATGGCTGTAGGCGCGCACACGGGTGACGCGCAGCTGACTATGGGACTGTATCTGGCCAAGGCTGCCTCAAAGGGACACAAGATCGTTACGCTGGACCTGACCGCGGGAGAAAGGGGCTGCCCGCCCCACATCCCCATGGATGAGTTCAGGCAGCTGAACACGGAAAGCGCGGCCGGATTTGCCAAAGCTTTCGGCGGGGACAGCGTGGTGCTGGACACCCCCGACGGGGAGCTCAACTACTCCCAGGAACTGGCCGTGAAGATCGGAGACATAATGCGCTCATACCATGTGGATACGGTGCTGTGCCACTGGAAAAACTCCATGCACAAGGACCACATAGCGGCCAGCCGCCTGACGCAGGACGCCGTTTTCTTCGCTTCCCTGCCCACATTCACCCGTCCCCTGCCGCCCGCGCCCATAAAAAGGTGGCTGTACGCCGAGAACTGGGAAGACTCCGAAGGCTTCGCGCCCTACATGTACTTTGACGTGAGCGACGTGTTCGAGGACTGGAAAGCGGCGGTCAGGCAGCTGTATCTTACCGAGCACAGCCGGGACTTCAAGTAACTGCAGTTCTACGAAGGGCTCGCCCGCATGCGGGGCGCGCTCAACAAGTGCGAGTACGCCACCGCCTTCGATATAGACGGTTACATGAAGCGAATGAGGGGGGAAGTCTGATGGTTATCTTCGGCATAGACCGCCTTTTCTCCGCCCCCGTATCCTCCTGGGGGCGCGTGGGCCTTATGACCAACCCCACGGGCATCGACGCCCGGGGCGTATCCGCCATAGATATACTGGCTAAAAACGGCTGCCTTACCGCGCTGTTCGCCTGTGAGCACGGGGTACGCGGCTGCGTGCCCGGGGGGGAAAAGGTAGACACTTTTATTGACGAAAAGACCGGCGTGACCGTGTATTCCTGCTTCGGCGCCAGCACCCACCTGCCCGAAGCGGCGCTTGACGCCTTCGACACCCTGGTGTACGACATACAGGACGCTGGCGCGCGCTTTTACACCTTTATCTACTCCCTGTCCGACGCCATGGAGGACTGCGCGAAGGCGGGCAAAAAAGTGGTGGTGCTGGACCGTCCCGATCCACTGGGCGGCGAGACCGTGCAGGGCACGCTGCTGGATGAACGCGTCTCTTCCTTCGTGGGGCGCTTCCCCATGCCCACCCGCTACGCGCTCACCGTGGGCGAGTACGCCCTGTGGGTAAAGCGCCGGCTTAAACTTGACCTGGACCTGAACGTCATACCCATGGAGGGCTGGGACAGGAGCATGTACTACGCGGACACCGGGCGCCTGTTCGTGCCGCCCTCCCCCAACCTGGCCACCCTGCACGCGCTCAACGTATACCCCGGCACCTGCATATTCGAGGGCACCAACATTTCCGAGGGGCGCGGCACCACGCTGCCCTTCGAGCTGATAGGCGCGCCGTTCCTGGACGGGGAGAAGCTGGCGGACGCCATGAACGCCAAACAACTGCCCGGCTTTTATTTCAGGAGCGCGTACTTCACACCCGTGTGCAGCAAATTCGCGGGAGAACTGTGCTCGGGCGTGCAGATCTACGTTACCAACCTAAGCCTGACTGACGCTCCGTTAATGGGATTTACGCTGCTGGACGAGATCAGGAAGCAGGCGGGCGAGCGTTTCGGCTGGACCGGCAGCATAGACCGCCTTACGGGCATAAAAAACTTTGCGGGCATGAACAAAACTCCAGAAGAACTCATCCTGGGCGAAGAAGCCAGGCTTTTCGCCTGGTACGCAGACGCGCAGGAAATATTGCTCTACAGATAGAAGAAGAAAACGGAAAAGGCGGCCGCGCGGCCGCCTTTTCTTTGACTCTTGCCGGGTCTTCCGGCTTTTCATGCGCTTTCAAAAGCCCGTATGGGTCACAGCTCGACAGTCTCCCCGTCGGAAGCGATCTGTGAGATGACGCCGTCTTTTATCATATACGCTTCGCCGCGTATCTCCTCCCTGCCGGAGTCTATGAACAGGTAGCTCCCGTCGCAGACGGCGTAGAAAGTGCGCCCCATGCTGTCCGGGCAGGCGATGTCCCGGAATACATGAAGCCCGTCCAGCACATCGTCTTTTATCGCCTGGTAATGCGGCAGAAGCATCGTCTTCGTAAGGCCGAGCCCCGTCAGGAACCTCTGATAGGCGGGGTCTGCCGCCTCGCCCTCCTCTTCGGGATGGGCGTATACCGTGTCCGCGCTGTTCATGCTGCCCGCGCTGATCCCAATTACCACCCCGTCAAAGCCTTTCATAAGGCCGCGCAGCCCGATCCTTCCGAAAAACCGGTTCTGCGTGGGCACGTGTCCGCCGCTCAGTATCAGGAGGTTGGACGCGCCCACGAGCTCCTCGGCTTTATCCGCGTTCCTGCCGTCCAGGGTCAGGTAGCTCTCAAACCTGAAGCCCGCGTCCTCAAAGCTCCCCCTGAGCACCGCGGCGTAATAATCCGTCCTGTCCCATCCGTCCGGGTCGGAGCAGATCTGCAGAGCACGGCAGCGCTTGGGAAAATGCCGCTCAAGCTCTTCCTTAAAGCGGTTCGCGGGATTAAGATCCCATGTGTCGGGTATGTCGGTCCTGCTGGTCAGAAAGCAAACCATATGCCGCACTCCTTTTTTTCAGCGTTGATAAGGTATCACAGCTGTTTTTTCAGAAAATACTTTACCAGTCTGGGGTCGCCGTTTCCGCGCACGAACTCAATTTCGTACCCCAGCTTTTTGTAGAACCCGGGCGCCTGGAAGCCGAACGTGCTGAGCGTGACCACTGAGTAGCCTTTGCCCCTGTACGCGTCCTCCGCCGCGCGTACGAGCCTGCTGCCCATGCCGGTGTTCCGGTACGATTCAGCGACTATCAGGTCCCCGATGTGCACTTCGTCATAGTACGCCCAGCCCGTTACCGCGCCTATGATCTGCCCGCCCGGGTCTTCCGCCACGAAGCAGAACTCGTCATAGTTCAGCGTCACTCCGTTTTTTATGCCGTATTCGGTAAACGCCTCGTGTATGAATCTTCCCGCGGCGGGATCGTCCGTATCAAGCCTTTTTATGAGCGTCTGCGCCATGATATATCCTTTCCGGTCCGCGTGACCGCATGTTTACCATTTGCTGAGCCTTCTGGGTATGAATCCCCTGTTATAGTAATAGCTTACCGGGTAGGTATTGACCGACACGGTGTTGGTGCCCCAGGCATCGCCGCCGTTTTCCAGTATCACTATCTGGGTGTGCTCGTCGTTGGCGTAATACAGGAACATGACCACGTGGCCGTAGTTCTTTACGATTATGTCCCCGGGGCGCAGTTCGGCGGTCTTGCTCAGGGTCTTGAAGCTGCTGTCGGTATAGAACCAGTGGGTGTTGAGCCCCTTGCGCTCCGTGCCGTAATAGCACATGGCCACCAGGCTGGAACAGTCGCAGCCCACATACTTGCCATTGTACATCCTGCTTTGGTTGAGTATATAGTACCTGCCGTCTTCCGAAAGGCAGAAGCGGTCCTCGCTCACCGCCTTGGCGGGGTTGTACTGGCGCTGATGGTAGTAAGTGCCGCTTATATAGGGCATGCCGTAATACACCACGCCCGGCTGGAACTTCTTGAGCCCGCCCTCGTCGTTGGCGGCTTTCCAGTAGTCCTGGGTAGACAGGGTCATCCAGGGGAAGGCCAGGCAGTCGAAACCGTTATTTATCACCTGTTTGCGGCTGTTGGCCTGGCTTTGGGATATCTTTCCCGCGGCGTACAGGCGGTTTATCTCGTTTATCGCGCAGTTCTTTACCGCGTTTATCTTTGCCAGGTTTTCTTCAATGCCGCTCAGGCCCGTCTTCATGCGGGGCATGGTGAGCACCGCCTTCGCGCTCAGCACGTTCACCGCCACGCTGTCCGTAACGGAAGGATTGCCCTCCATAGTGACGGTTATCGTAGCCGTGCCGCTCCTGACGCCCGTTATGTTGCCGTCCGCGTCCACGCTTACAGTGCCCGGAGCGGAGGAAGACCATATCACGGGGATCTCCCCGCTTGGGAACACCACCAGGTCCAGAGCTTTGGTCTGGCCCTTTTCCAGATACACCCTGTCGCGCCCCAGGCTGACGCCTGTGACCGTGCCGTAGTCGAACACCCGCACCGTGAACGACGCGGACACGCCGGATTCCGCTTTGGCGGTGATGACCGCAGAGCCCTTCCCCGCGGCAGTCACCCGCCCGGACCGGTCCACCGCCGCCACACCCGCGTTCGAGCTGCTCCAGGCGATCGTCTTTATCTCCGCGTCCTCAGGACAGCATATAAGCTCCAAGTCCCTGCTCTCCCCCGGCCGCAGGTGGGTGAACTCGGCGGACAGTGTGAGCCTTTCGTAAGACGTCCGCGCCTGCGCGGTGTAGGACGCGCTCAGCCCCTCGCCGCTGCAGGTGATAAGGCTGTCTCCCCGGCTTAATCCGTACACCCGTCCCGACTGGTCCACCGCCGCCACGGCTGGCGCCGCGCTGCGCCAGCTCAGCCTTATGCGGCTGCCTTCCGGGTATACGGTGGGATAAGGAGCGATGCTGCCGCCTATGGCTACCTGCGCGCTGTCGTATTCAAACGCCAGTCCCGTGGGATACGGCACCACGGGTATCTCCAGCGTCACGCTCATGTCCGCGGACGAAAGGCCGAACACCGCCGTGCCCAGGCCCGTGAACACCGCCTGCCCGTCCTCATACAGCTCAGCAGGTCCGCTTATCAGGCTGATCTCCACGTCCCGGTATTTCGCCGTTTCCGGCAGCGCCGCGGGCACGAGACAGTGGCTCTCCCCCGGGTACGCGAACTCCGGCGCGGCGCAGTTTATGGCGGTCACGGGCTGGTAGACTTCGACCGGTATCACCGATACCACGCAGAAATCTCCCTCCCGGACCGTGACGTACACATCGTAAGTGCCCGTTTTTAGCCCTTTTACCCGGGTCCCGTTTATCGAAACTGCCTTCCCGTCGGAGGAGGACAGCGTGTACAGCCTGGTCTCCTCCGGGCTGATTATCTCTGTCTCACGCCCCAGCGCCACTTCGGCGTGTTCATTTGCCGGCAGCGCGGGGAGCATTACGCTTACCGCGGCGGGATACAGCCGTGTGACCCGGGCGTACGCGTTGGACAGGGTCAGGCGCAGGTCAAATTCCCCTTCCTGCCCCATGGTCAGCGACCCGCTGCCGGAAGCGGACACCGTCTGCCCGCCGCGGATGAGCTCCCATTCGGCGCTCACATCCAGCGGGCTGTTCCAGTACGCCGTCACGCCGAATACCTCGCCCGCGGGCACGTGGGGCGGGCAGACGATCTCTACGCCGTATATGCCTACGTCACAGAACGCGCGCCCGGTAGCCGAGGCGAACGCCTCCCCCGCGCTGTCCCTGAAACCGTAAACGGAAGCGACATTCTCCGGGAACGCGTCCAAAGCTATATGATCTACCCTTTCGGGTATGTACACCCACTCCGCCGCCGTATCCGAAAACGCTTCGGACTCTATGACCGCCGTGTTTTCGGGCAAAGCCAGCCCGTCCGCCAGGGCGTAGAGCCCCGGCAGCGCGAGCAGCACGAAAATCACGGCAATAAGCTTTTTCACGGCGTCTCCCCTGTGGTGAATATACAACGTCTGACCTCGACCGGATTTGTGAACCGATATACATCCACATATATCATATTACCATCACATGTCTCCGCTTGTCAAACCAAAACCTGGTTTCGGGGCGCGGGTTTTTTGATCCTAAACCAAAAGCGGCGGGATGTGTCCCGCCGCTCGTTGTTTTTCAATTATCCTTTTCAGCCTACCCTGCTGCCGGGGGCAGTGCCGCCGTCCACGGTCAGCAGCTTCAGGTTGCCCTCGCTGTCTTCCGCGCTTAAGAGCATGCCTTCGGACATTATGCCCTTCATCTTGCGGGGCGCCAGGTTGCTGACCAGTATCAGCGTTTTACCCACGGTGTCTTCCGGCCTGTATCACTTGGCGATGCCGCTTAATACCGTGCGGGTGCTGCTGCCGTCGTTAAGGGTGAACTTAAGCAGTTTGTCGCTGCCCTCCACCTGCTCGCAGGCCTCCACCTTTACGGCGATCAGCTTGACCTTGGCGAAGTCGTCTATGGTGATGGTGTCCTGCTTGGGCGCTTCGGGCTGGCTGGCGGCCTTCTTTGCGGCGTTTTCCGCCTCCA
>JAFZLE010000174.1 GCA_017551645.1 Clostridia bacterium
AGTATGTCGCGGCGCACCCTCGGAGCCATGCCCGCGTTGTTGACCAGCACGTCGAGGCGCCCGAAACGCCGCATTACATCGTCAAACAGCGCGGCCCTCTGGCTGCTTTCGGCGATGTTGCAGCCGATATAAACGGCTCCTTCAGGCAGTTCCACGTTTGGCTCGGCGCGGGTGCCGGAATACACCACCTGATAGCCTTCCCTGCTCAGCGCTTCCGCGATGCCGCGGCCTATCCCGCGGGTGGAACCGGTCACTATGGCAACTTTCATTTTAATGCCTCCAGAGAATAGATTTTCCGGTCGCGGACTATGCAGCCCGCCGGACTGCCCGCGCGCAGCAGCTGTGCGCAGCCGCCGCAGGTCACGCAGGGCGCATCAAGCGGCTGCCCGGACAGTATCTTGTTCGGGAAATCCGGGTCAGCGAACGCCATGCGCCCGAAACCTGCCATGGCGCAGCTGCCCTGCTCCACCATGCCCGCCGCGAGCTGGGGAGAGAATTGCCGCAAGTACGAGAACGCGCTGCCTATCACGGGCAGGCCGGGGTACGCGCGCTGTATCTCGCCCACACAGCGCATCATGCGGTCGACTCCTGCGAAGGGATGCTCGTCCGGCACGTAATTGCCGCGGTCATAGGGTCGGTTGACGTGCGGGTTTTTATATGGATTGCCTATGGTGATGTTCAATATCGGTATCCGCATCTCGTTTTTGAGTATGTCTACCAGCTTTTTGCCCTCTTCCAGCCACGGGGTCAGGCCGCCGTCAGGTTTTACGCCGAAACCGTAGGGATAGGCGAAACCGTCGTACACGTTAAGGCGGCTGGTCAGGAAGAAATCCCCGCTGATGTTTGCCTGCGCCGCGCGGTAAGCGTTTAACAGGAAGCGGGTGCGGTTCTCAAAACTGCCGCCGTAGGCGCCGGCGCGGGTATAGGCTGAAAGCAGTTCGCAGGCCAGGTAACGGTGGCAGCATTTCACGTCCATGCCGTCAAAGCCGGCGGCCCGGGCCAGACGGGCGGCGAGGCCGAAACGCTCTTCATATGCTTTGAGCTGTGCGTCTGACAAGACGCAGCTCTGGGGCAGCGGGGTTTCCTCAAACAGCGGGTTGTTGTAAGCGATAAGCGGTTCGGGATAGCCGTGTGGTTTGGAATAACACCCGGAATTGGTTGCCTGCATGACGATCACGGGGGCGTATCCGTTCTTTTTGAGCCCGGTCTCTTTGACCTGCTCGACCAGCCGTTTAAAGTCGTCCAGGTTATCTTCCGTAATCATAAGCTGGCGGGCGCTGGCGCGGACTTCGGGGGCTGTGGCCACGGCCTCGAACCAGATGAGCCCCGCTCCGCCTTCGGCAAAACGCAGGTAACGGCGCACGGTGAGCTCTCCCGGGCTGCCCGTTTGGGTGCCGTCGGTGCCCTCCATGGGCTGCAGTGCGATGCGGTTGTGCGCCGTGTGCCCGCCTATGTCCAGCGGGGCTTTCAGCACGTCAAGGTTCTCGCTGCGGGGCAGGGATATGCCCAGGCTTGCGGCGGTATGTTCTATGTCAGCCCAGGACTTGTAATGAAAGGTTTCGTGCGGCATGGAATAAGCCTCCCGAATTCGGCTGAATGATCATTTGGCGCTTGATTTCGATGCGCATTTATATTATCATATTTTACGGAAAATGGCAATTGACAAGGGGACGAAAAACGATGCTGAACGTTGGTATAATAGGCTGCGCGGGGCATTACGGGCTCGCCGTGGACAGCGCGGACGAGTATAAGACGTGCATTATATCGGCTGCCGCCGCGCCCTCGGACGGCACGGACGACACCTCGCTGCGCATTTTCGCCGCCAAACGGGGCATACCGTTTTATGAAGACTGGCGGGAGATGCTGGAAAAGGAGAGCCTCGACATAGTCGAAGTGGACAACCGTTACGACAGGCACGCGGCGGTGTCGATAGAATGCCTGGAAAAAGGCTGCGGCGTGTACTGCGAAAAGCCTCTGGCGACCACGCTTGACGACCTGGAAAAGCTTAAGAAAACGTGGGAAAGCTCCCGCCAGGCGCTGGGCGGCATGTTCAACCTGCGCTGGTCGGGCTGGTTTTTGGGCGTAAAGCAGGCGATAGAAGCGGGAGAGATAGGCAGGATACGCCTTATCCACGGCCAGAAAAGCTATAAGTTCGGCACGCGCCCCGAGTTTTACAGACACCGCGACCAGTACGGCGGAATGATCCCATGGGTGGGCATACACGCCCTGGACTGGTGCCTTGCCCTGGGCGGACGCTGCCACAGCGTCTCGGCGCTGCAAAGCGCCAAGGACAACCACGGGCACGGGGAGACAGAGATGTCCGCGGTCATACAGATGGAACTGGACGACGAAGTGTTCGCCACAGTCTCGGCGGACTACTACCGCCCCGCGGGCGGCGCGCGCCACGACGACGACCGTATCCGCGTTACCGGCACTAAGGGAATGATAGAGGTGATAGACGGCGTAGCGTGGCTGGAAAACGACCAGCCCCGCCGCGCCATAAGCCTGCCTAAACCCGGCGACGCGTTCGGGGAGTTCGCGTGGGCGGTCCTGGCGGGGAAAGCGGAAAGTTTTGCCCTGGATGCCCTGGAAAGCACCCGCATAGCGCTGCTGGCCCGGGAGGCGGGGGACAAAAAATGCACCCTGCGGGCGGACTGATATTCAAATAAATACGCGAGACAAAGAAATAAACGGATAAAACGTCAGAGGCTGTCCGCCAGGACCCTTATAAGAGAAATGCTGTTCCTTTTGCAGTAGACAGCGGCCTTTATAAGGCCCGTGCACATACGCCCGTCCGCTTCCGCCACGGTCAGTTTGATGGGCGTTTCCAGGTTTGCGAGCTTTCGGATCTCCTTACCCAATACCAGAAGTGTATACTCGTCCCCGTCCGCCTGGATCTCCCATACGGGCAGAGCGGCGTCAAGACCAGCCATTTTCAATAGCGCGGAAGCGTCTTCCCTGATCCCGTCGGCATGAACTGACGGGACGATTTTTTCGTCCTTGAAACGGTCATTAAGCTCCAGCAGGCGCCTGTCCAAAGAAGCGTAATCCACTCCCGCCTTGCGGTAGACGCTTCCCATGAAATCGGTCATGAATCCGTCGCTGGCGATGCCGCTAAGCAGGCTCTCATATCTGTCCAGGTCGTCCGGCGTGTACGCGTCCGCGTTCAGGGTGAAGCGCAGTATGATCTGGCCGAAACAGGGGAGGGCGACCATTTCCTCGTACGCGAGCGCGTGCCCGGACAGGGCGTCTGCCTGTTCGGCGATGCTTTTGATCTTCAGGGCAAGCTGCGCGCTGTTTATGTACAATTCCATAGTCCAAAATGTGTCAGCGGTTCGTGCGGTCCCGTTGCGGCATAGCTTCAAGCAGGTGATCGATGCCTCTGCTCAAAAAGAGATCGACGGCGGTCCCGGTCAGGGTAAGGCGGTACTCCCGGTACGCGCTGTCAGGTATCCGCGCCGCGCTTCAGCAGGCGCATGAGCAGCCCGCCCAGACGGCGCTTTTCATCGGCGCGATCCGGCGCGTCTATCTCAAGAATGTGCCAGCCCACCGCGTTATACACCGTAGTGTCGCCGTAGACGACCGACTGGGGCAGCCGGTGGCCGTAGCTCTGGTGCACATGGCCG